>JAUSPL010000351.1 GCA_030656535.1 Gemmobacter sp. | reverse complement strand
GAAGAACAACACCGGGCTGGACCTGAAGCAGCTGTTCATCGGAACCGAAGGCGTGCTGGGCGTCATCACCCGGGCAGTGCTGCGGTTGCAGCCGCGCCCTGCACATACCGCCACCGCGCTGTGCGGGCTGCAAGACACCGCACAGGTCATCGCGCTTTTGGGCCGGGCGCGGGGCGCCTTGGGGCCGCAACTGACGTCGTTCGAGGTGATGTGGCCGTCCTTCTACCACTTCATGTCCGATGCCGCGGGGATCAGCAATCCGCTGGCGGGTCGCCACGGCGCCTATGTCATCCTCGAATCAAGCGCATTCGCCGAAGGTGCGGCGCGGGATGCGTTGGAGGGTTGCCTGGCGGCGGCTCTGGAAGATGGTGTGGTCGAAGACGCGGTGATCGCCGCGAATTCCCGCGAAGAGCGCGGGCTTTGGGCGGTGCGTGAAAGCGTGTCGCAGTACCCCAGGCTGGTCGGGCCGCTGATCGCCTTTGACGTGGGTGTCCCGCTGGAAGGCATGGCACAAGCGGTGCAGGACCTGGAAGCAACGATCGTCGCGCGTTGGCCGGGGGCCATTGCACTGTCTTATGGCCATATCGGCGACAGCAACCTGCATCTGGTGGTTGCGGTGCCGGGGGCAAAAGTACAGCCGGACCATGACGTTAAAGATCTTGTCTACGGGATCATCCGCGATCTGGGCGGTACGGTTTCGGCCGAACACGGCATTGGCGTGCTGAAACGCGACTACCTTGGCTATTCGCGCAGCCCTGCTGAAATCGCCACGATGCGCGCGGTCAAATCGGCGCTGGATCCGCGCGGCATCCTGAACCCGGGCAAGGGTTTTGCCGCGTGACCGATGCTGTGTGATCAACTATTTTACATCCGTATCAACAGCTTGCATCTGTCTGCCTGAAATGCAGGCAGATGCATGGAAAATATTGATGGTATTTTGAGTTTAAACTTGTTTCCCGTGCATTTGCATGCTTTCATCGCTTTGCTTGATCACCGAAAGCGGGGGCTGCTTCATCGCGGCAGCAGCTCGTCGCACGACAACAATACAGCGAAAAAACCGCGAACCAAGAACAACAAAATCACCACCGGAATACGCCCGTGCCGTCCTGCGCCGGGGAAATCCGGGTAAGATCAGACAACAGAGGAGACGGAAATGCGTATGTTTAAGGCCGTAGCCGTGGCAGCCATGATGGGCAGCCTGTCCGGCGCCGCTTGGGCAGAAGATGTTATCAATGCGGTGCACTTTACCCCCGCGCAGAATGGCTTTGCCCAAAGCTTCATGAAATTCGTCGCCAAGGTGAATGAAAAGGGTGCGGGCGTTGTCCGTATCGACGTCCGTGGCGGACCCGAGGTCATCCCGAACCCGCAGCTTGGCACCGCCCAGCAAAGCGGCCTGATTGACATGCTGAACACACCTGCCGGCCTGTATCTGGAAATCGTGCCAGAAGGCGAAGTGTTCTCGGCCTCGACGATCACGCCGTGGGATGCACGCGCAAACGGTGGCTGGGATTTGGTCGACGCCATCTACCAGAAAAAGGGCAATGCGAAACTGATCGCGCATGTCGATGGCGGCACTGGGTTCCATATCTGGACCGTGAACGAGCCCAAGTTCGATGCAGACGGCATGCTGGACTTTTCCAACCTGATCATCCGCGCATCACCGCTGTACAAGGCGCTGTTCGAAACCTTGGGCGCGACCATGATCGTCCAGCCCGCGCCGGACGTCTATACCTCGCTGGAGCGCGGTGTGATCAACGCCAACGCCTATCCTGCGATGGGCTATGCGTCGTTCGGCTGGGACAAGTTCACCAAGTTCCGTATTGACCCTGCGTTCTTCCAGCTGGACGTTCTGGTGTCGATGAACCTCGACAAATGGAACGACCTGACGCCTGAATCCCAAGCGATCCTGACCGAGGCCGCGATCGAGTACGAGCGCGAAAGCTATGCGTTCAACCAGATCGAAACCGAGCGCCTGAAGGCTGAAATGGTCGCCAACGGCCAGCAAGTTCGCGAAATGACGGGTGCAGGCAAGGAAAAGTTCCTGGCCATTGCCGCCAAGGCCACCTGGGACCGCATGACCGAACGCGATCCGACGCACATCGAAGAACTGCGCAAGCTGTTTCCCTGAACACGGTAGGGCCGGTGCCGAAAGGCGCCGGCCTTTTTCGTTTCCTGTTCAGCCCATTTCGCGACACCCCGAAAACGGGGATCTGGTCCGCGCGGCGCCTGTCCGTCCCATCCCTTGGCAAGGAATTCCTGCATGACCCTACTCTTCGACCTGTCCGGCAAGCTTGCCTGGGCGTTGGCTTCCTTTGCCAAGTTATTGATCGGAATCATGATTTTGTTGGTTGTCTCGGATGTTGCCGTCCGCAACTTTGGCTGGCGCCCGATGACATGGGCGATCTCGGCCTCGGAATATATCCTGATGTATGTCGCATTCCTGGCGATGCCGTGGCTTGTGCGCATCAAGGGTCATGTCTTTGTCGAATTCTTGCGGTTCATGCTGCCCGAAAAGGCAAAGCAAGTGTTGGCAAAGGTTGTCTATCTGACCAGCGTGCTGCTGTGTCTGTACCTGGGCTGGATCGCGCTGAGTTCGCTCATGCTGTCAATCGAGCGGGGCACCTATGAAACACGGACCTTCGATACCCCCAAGTGGGTGGTGTTCTTGCCCATCATGACCGGGTTTTTCTTATCGGCGGTGGAATGGCTGCGATACCTGTTGGGGCACGATTCCCTTTACAACCGTGACCCGCTTGAAGTGGAGGGAATGTGATCATGGATTGGCTTTATCCGTTTTCGTTCCTGGTCGGGTCGATCCTGTTCTTCATGGGTCTGGGCCTGCCGGTGGCTTTTGCCTTTTTCATCTCCAATATCATGGGCATGTTCCTGTTCTTTGGTGGCGCGCGCGGCGTCACCCAGATGGTGGCGAACTTTTCCGACGCGGTGTCGACCTATGCGCTGGCACCCTTGCCGATGTTTCTGGTCATGGGCAGCCTTTATTTCCGGTCGGGTCTTGGCGAAAAGGTCATCATGGCGCTTGATCTGTTGATCGGCAACCTGCGCGGACGACTGTCCTATGTGGTGCTGTCGGCGGGGGCGGTGTTCGCCGCGCTGTCGGGGTCCAGCCTTGCCAACGCGGGGATGATGGGGTCGCTGATGGCGCCCGAAATGCTGAAGCGGAACTATAAACCCAAGATGGCCTTTGGGCCGATCCTGGGTGCGGGCAGTCTGGCCGTCATCATTCCGCCATCGACGCTGGGCGTTCTGCTGGGGTCGCTGGCGGGGATCGACGT
>JAUSPL010000347.1 GCA_030656535.1 Gemmobacter sp. | reverse complement strand
TGGCTGTGCGACCTGCACGGGGTGGTCTGGCAAGGCCGCGAGATTGACATGAACCCGCAAAAGGCGGCCTTTGCTCAGGTCACCGATGCACGCGTCCTGGATGAGGTGATCACGGGGGCGGACATGTTCCTTGGCCTGTCGGGCCCCGGTGTCCTGACGCAGGACATGGTTGCGAAAATGGCCCCGAACCCGATCGTCTTTGCGCTGGCCAACCCGACGCCGGAAATCCTGCCCGAAGCGGTGCGGGCGGTGGCCCCTGGGGCGATCATGGCGACCGGGCGCAGCGACTATCCCAACCAGGTCAACAACGTCCTATGTTTTCCCTTTATTTTCAGGGGTGCGCTGGATGTCGGCGCGACCGAAATAAACGACGCCATGCAGATAGCCTGCATCGACGGGATTGCGGCACTTGCCCGTGCAACAACCAGCGCCGAGGCCGCCGCTGCCTATCGTGGCGAACAGATGACGTTCGGGGCGGACTACCTGATCCCCAAACCGTTTGATCCGCGTCTGATGGGCGTGGTCGCAAGTGCTGTGGCCAAGGCTGCCATGGACACGGGCGTTGCCACCCGCCCCCTGCCCGATCTTGCGGCCTACAAGCAGCGGCTGGACGGCTCGGTCTTCCGGTCCGCCCTGCTGATGCGTCCGGTGTTCGACGCGGCGCGCACGGCGGCGCGCCGGCTGGTCTTTGCCGAGGGCGAGGACGAGCGCGTCCTGCGTTCAGCCCACGCCATCATGGAAGAAACCACCGAAATCCCGATCCTGATCGGTCGCCCCGACGTGATCGCCAAACGGTGCGAACGCGCGGGGCTGCCGATCCGCCCGGACCGCGACTTTCAGATCGTGAACCCCGAATCCGACAGCCGGTACCGGGACTATTGGGAAACCTATCATTCGCTGATGGAACGACGCGGGGTCACGCCCGACATCGCCCGCGCGGTCATGCGCACCAATACGACCGCGATCGGCGCGATCATGGTCCACCGGGGCGAAGCAGACAGCCTGATCTGCGGCACATTCGGCCAATACCTGTGGCATCTGGAGTACGTCCGTCAGGTTCTGGCCCGCGACGGGTTGCGTCCGGTTGGTGCCTTGTCCCTTGTGATCCAGTCTGACGGGCCCCTGTTCATCGCCGACACCCAGATCAACGCCGAACCAAGCCCGCAGCAGATTGCAGAAACGGTGATTGGCGCGGCCCGCCATGTCCGCCGTTTTGGCATCACACCCAAGATCGCGCTGTGTTCCTCATCGCAATTCGGCAATATTGACAATCCATCTGGCCAAAGAATGCGGGCCGCGCTGGAAATTCTGGACGCGCGCGAACCCGACTTCCTGTACGAGGGTGAAATGACGGTCGATGTCGCGCTGGACACAGAGCTGCGGGCAAGGATCTTTCCCGCCAGCCGGTTCGACGGACCCGCCAACGTGTTGGTCTTCACCTCGACCGACGCAGCCTCGGGGGTGCGCAACATCCTCAAGACCAAGGCGGCGGGGCTTGAGGTCGGACCGATCCTGATGGGGATGGGCAACCGCGCCCACATCGTGACACCGTCCATTACCGCGCGTGGCCTGCTGAACATTGCGGCGCTGGCAGGCACCCCGGTCGCAAAATACGGCTGACGTCGGCCCCAGGCAATGCGCCGCCGCTGGGGGTATGTCCGGAAAACCCGGTCTTGCGCTGCGGTGCAAGATCAGCCTCGGCAAGCAGTCCGGTTCAGTCTCTGCCACAGTCGCGAACGGCTGTGGCGGCGCCGGGGTTATCGCCGCCTGCGCGACGCAATCGGCAGGCGCATCGCCTCGCGGTACTTTGCCACTGTGCGGCGGGACAGCTCTATCCCCTCTGCGGCCAGCAATTCGGTCAGGGCGGCATCTGTCAGCGGTGAAGCCTGATCTTCGGCGGCGATCAGGCGACGCACTCTTTCGCGCGCGCGCGCGGCAGACACATCGCCCGCCAAAGCCGCCGGAAAGAAATCGTCCAACCGCCACACCCCATGCGGTGTCGCCATCCGCAACCCGGCAAGCGCGCGGCTGACCGTGCTTTCATGCAAACCCAAAGCCTGCGCAATCTCTGCACGGCGCAAAGACAGCATCTGGCCACGCCCCGCGTCCAGCGCAGCGGTCTGCCTGACGACAATTTCCGAAGCAATCCGCAGCAGGGTCGCATTGCGGCGCTGCACCATGCCCGCCAGCCTTTGCGCCGCGACAAGCGCCGGGTCGCCAGCCACGGCCCCTTGCCGCAGCCCAATTGACGGCAAACCGGCCCGATTGACCGTCACTTGCCAACCGGCGTCATCACGTTCCACGATCAGATCCGGCGGACCGGCCACAACCCAATCGGGGGCAAAGCGCGCGCCGGGCTTGGGGTCGAACCCACGCAGCGCCCGCGCCGCGGCAACGACTTCTTGAACCGGCACTTTGGCGGCCCGCGCAATGGCGTCCAGATCGCCACGCGCCAGCCAATCCAACCGCGCCAGCACCGCCTGCATGGCACCGTCCAGCAAGCCGGCCTCGTCAGCCTGCAATCGCAGACACTCGGCCAGGGACCGGGCAAACAATCCTGTCGGCTCAAATTCCTGCAGTCGCACCAAAACAGCCTCGACCATCGCGACCGGATAGCCGGTGTCCGCCGCGATACGCAAAGTGTCCGTTCCCAGCCAGCCTGACGGCTCCAGGAACTCGGCGAACACATAGGCCAGATCGCGGGCCGGACCGGGCGAAAACGCTGCCTCGATCTGGCCGGAAACATGGGCAAACAGCCCCGGATCAGGGTTGCTGGCCAGATCGACCGCCGACGCCCCTTCGCCGCTGCCACCCTCGGACCCGCGTGATCGGCGCGCCGAACTCCCCCCCGCCGATGACCCTGACGCCGGGACCGACGCAGGCAGAGCAGCAGCCCCAAGGTCGATCCAGGGGTTTTGCAAGGCAGCTTCTTGCAAGAAACGCGCCAGATCGCGGTTGCTCATGCGCAGAACATCCAGAGACTGACGCAGTTCCGGCGTTAGCCGAAGCCGCTGGGTCAGGCGCAGATCCATTCTGGGGGCAAGCCGGGCCATCGGTCATCCTTGTCGCAGGCGGTGTCAGAATAGGGCCGAGGCTGCATCAGGGCAAGCGCGGGGACCGTGACGGCATGACCACTCGCCATTGGGGGCGGGGCGCGTTAGATCGGGCGGAACAATGCTTGGGATTCTGCGCGGCCTGCGGGTCACTGCCCTGGGTGCTTTGCGCAAGATGAATTGGACCCTTGCCGCTCGTGTCGCCTGGGTCAAGGATGGATGTACCGCGATGATGCCTTTGCCACAAACCCGGGATCTTGTCCTGATCGGCGGCGGCCACGCGCATGCGTTGGTGCTGCGGGCCTGGGCCATGAACCCGTTGCCCGGTGTGCGGCTGACGGTCATAAACCCCGATCCTGTGGCACCCTATACCGGCATGTTGCCGGGGCACATCGCCGGGCACTATGGGCGCGCAGATCTGATGATCGATCTTGTGCGCCTGGCACGATTTGCGGGCGCGCGCGTGATCCTGGGCCGGGTTGCGGGGATTGACCGAACAAATCGCATGGTGATCGTGCCCGGGCGTGCGGCCATAGGTTATGATATCGCGTCAGTTGATATCGGGATCGCGTCGGATTTGCCCAACCTGCCCGGGTTTCCAGATCATGCGGTTGCGGCCAAACCACTTGGGCCGTTTGCGGCAGCCTGGGACCGCTATCTGGTGGCGTTGGCAGCGGGGCGGGTGCCGGGGCAGATCGTCGTGATCGGGGCAGGCGTCGGCGGGGTAGAGCTGTCGCTGGCCATGGCTGAACGGTTGCGCGGCATGAAGCTGGCGGCCTCGATCACGCTGCTGGAACAGGCTGACACCGCCTTGCCCGGCGTAGGGACAGGGGCGCGGGCAGGTTTGCTGGCGGCACTGGCGCGTTATGGTGTGACTGTGCGGGTGGCGGCACGACCGCAGGCTGTGACCGCAGATTCAGTGGTTCTGGAGGATGGCACCATCCTGCCCGCAGGCTTTACGCTGGGGGTTGCGGGCGCGCGACCACAGGGATGGCTGGCCGAAACGGGGCTGGACCTTGAGGCCGGGTTCATATCTGTCGGGCCCACGCTGCAAAGTTCGGACCCGCTGATCTTTGCCGTCGGGGATTGTGCGCACATGACCCATGCGCCGCGACCCAAGGCCGGGGTCTTTGCTGTCCGTCAGGCGCCGGTGTTGTTGCACAACATGCGCGCAGCACTTGGTGCGGGCCGGATGCGGACGTATCGCCCGCAAGGGGACTATCTGAAGCTGATTTCCACCGGGGCGCAGTCAGCGGTGGCCGACAAATGGGGGCTCCGGCTGGATGGCGCGATCTTGTGGCGCTGGAAGGACCGGATCGACCGGCGGTTCATGGCGATGTTCCATGACCTGCCCGCAATGGCACCGCCCCAAGTGCCGCGCCTTTTGGCGGACGGGGTGGCCCAGCATCTGGCAGCAACGCCGCCCTTGTGTGGCGGATGTGGCGCAAAGGTGCCAGGGGGCGCGTTGCGGGCCGCCTTGGAAGGTTTGCCAGCGCCCGCCCGCGCCGATGTCATCGCGGGGGCCGGGGATGATGCTGCCGTGCTGACCCATGGCGCGGGCGTGCAGGTCATTACCACAGACCATCTGCGCGCCTTTACCCCCGACGCCTATGTGATGGCGCGGATCGCCGCCTTGCATGCCCTTGGCGATGTCTGGGCGATGGGGGCCGCACCGCAGGTGGCCCTGGCTCAGGTCACCTTGCCTCCCATGTCGGACAGCCTGCAGGCCCGCACCCTGGCTGAGATCCTGTCTGCGGCGGGCGAAGCGTTCCGCAGCGCGGGCGCCGATCTGGTCGGAGGCCATACCACCATCGGGGCTGAATTGACGATCGGGTTCACCGTCACCGGGCTTGCCGACCGTGCGGTGACCAAAGGGGGCGCCAAGGCGGGCGATGCGCTGATCTTGACGCGGGGCCTTGGGTCTGGCGTCGTGATGGCCGCCGAAATGGCACATGCAGCCCTGCCCGATGGACTGCTGGGCGAAGCCGTCGCGGCGACCCTGACCGCAATGCAGCGATCGGGTCGAACGGCGGCACACCTGCTGCGGGACGCCCATGCCCTGACCGATGTGACGGGGTTTGGCCTTGCCGGGCATCTGGTCGAGATGCTGGACGCATCAAGCCTTGCCGCGATGATCGACCTGTCCGCGCTGCCCCTGCTGCCGGGGGCCGAAGCACTGGCAGGTGCGGGTGTGCGGTCAAGCCTTTGGGCCGGGAACAAGGTGTCGGTGACGACCCGCGTCACCGCGCCGGACAGCCCGCGCGCGGACCTGATGTACGATCCGCAAACCGCAGGCGGGTTTCTGGCTGCCGTGCCCAACGCCCTTGCACCCACCCTGATTGCAGCGCTGCGCGCGGCAGGTGAGGATGCGGCGGTCATCGGCCATCTGTCGGCGGGCATCCCGCATCTGACCTGCAACTGAACGGATTTCGTGACGTGACGGCATCGCCATAGAAGAGGGGTGACAAAGCTTGTTGCCCTGCCGCATGGTTTGCCCAACAGGGAGGACGACCATGACCCACTACCCGCATCTGCTTGCCCCGCTTGACCTTGGCCATGTCACATTGAAGAACCGTGTCTTGATGGGCTCGATGCACACCGGGCTCGAGGAAACCGGCGATTGGGATCGGGTGGCCGAGTTCTACGCAGCGCGCGCGCGCGGCGGGGTCGGGCTGATGGTCACGGGTGGCATGGCGCCCAACCGCGAAGGCGGGGTGTTTCCGGGCGCGGCGGGCCTTTATACCGCCGACGACATCGCCAACCATCGCATTGTGACCAACCGGGTGCATGACGCAGGCGGGCGTATCGCCATGCAGATCCTCCACGCCGGACGCTATGCCTATGGCAAGGAATGTGTTTCGGCCAGCGCTGTCAAATCGCCGATATCCCCGTTTCCCCCGCGCGAACTGGACGAGGACGGGATCGAAAAGCAGATAGCCGACATGGTCACCGCAGCCGAGCGTGCGCGCGAGGCGGGCTATGACGGGGTCGAGGTCATGGGGTCGGAAGGCTATTTCCTGAATCAGTTCCTGGTGACACACACCAACCATCGCACTGACCGCTGGGGCGGCACGTACCAGAACCGGATGCGCCTGCCGGTCGAGGTGGTGCGCCGGGTGCGCGCCGCCGTCGGCCCCGATTTCATCATCATTTACCGGATATCCTTGATTGATCTGGTTCCAGACGGGTCAACCTGGCCCGAGGTGGTGCAACTGGCCAAGGCGATTCAGGCAGCGGGCGCATCGATGCTGAACACGGGGATCGGCTGGCACGAAGCGCGGGTCCCGACGATCGCCACGTCGGTTCCGCGCCGGGCGTTCACCTGGCTGACCGCACGCCTGCGGCCCGAGGTAACGATTCCGGTCATCACCTCGAACCGCATCAACGCACCCGATGTGGCCGAAGCGGTACTCGCCGAGGGGGCTGCCGACATGGTGTCGATGGCCCGGCCCTTTCTGGCGGATGCAGATTTCGTCGCCAAGGCGGCTTCGGGCCGGGCTGCGGAAATCGCGCCTTGCATTGCCTGCAATCAGGCCTGTCTGGACCATACGTTCAGCGGCAAGCTGACGTCTTGTCTGGTCAACCCGCGTGCCTGCCACGAACTGGAACTGCAATACCTGCCGACCGCGACGCCCAAATCGATCGCCGTTGTCGGCGCCGGACCAGCGGGTCTGTCGGCCGCGATGGTCGCAGCACAGCGCGGGCACAAGGTCACGCTTTTCGATCGCGCCCATCAGATCGGTGGCCAACTCAATCTGGCCAAGCAGGTCCCGGGCAAGGAAGAGTTTCACGGTCTGGTGGCGTGGTTCGCGACGATGGTGGATCGTGCGGGCATCACGCTGCGATTGGGGACGGAAGCCGACCCCGCATCGTTGCAAGATTTTGACGAGGTCATCATCGCGACCGGCGTCATCCCGCGCGACCCCGGGATTGCCATGGACCCCGATGCACATGTCCTGGGCTATATCGACGTGCTTCAGGGCGCGCCGGTGGGCAAGCGGGTTGCCGTTGTCGGCGCTGGCGGGATCGGCTTTGATGTGGCCGAATATCTGGTGCATCAGGGCACCAGCCCGACCGAGGATCTGGACCTGTGGCTGCGCGAATGGGGGGTGGCCGACCCTGCCGTCTCGCGCGGGGGGCTGGCACCCGAAGGGCCGCAGCCGCACCCCGCAGCACGGCAGGTGTCGTTGCTGCAGCGCAAGGCAGAAAAGCCGGGCCGGGGCTTGGGTAAAACGACGGGATGGATTCACCGCGCCAGTCTGCAGATGAAGGGTGTGCAGATGAAGGGTGGTATGGCCTATGACCGCATCACGTCCCAGGGCCTTGCGGTTACAACGGCAGATGGGCCACAGATGATCCCGGCTGATACTGTCGTTCTTTGCGCGGGACAACTGCCCGAGCGCGGCCTTGCCGACGCCTTGGCTGCGTTGGGGATCGCGTGTCATATCATTGGCGGCGCGGATGTGGCGGCCGAACTTGATGCCAAACGCGCCATTGATCAGGGTGCGCGTTTGGCGGCACGGCTTTAACCGTGACGGGCAGACGGGGTCTGCTTTGGTTCTTCCGGGCTGTCTTGCAAGGCGCAAAACAACCCAGGCCAACGTGTGGCACCCTCAGGTGATTGGCCGTGCCGCGTCTGTATCAGGCACGGCCAAAGGGGCCACCCGCAAGGTCGGACGAAATGGGTGACGCTTATTCCGGCAGCGTTACGGCACCATCGGCGACCGCCGCGGCCAGTTCATCCGGCGAGACCATACCGTCGGCATTGGCGTCAATCGACACAAATCCATCTGCCGTCAGTTCCGGCAGCGCGACCTGCAACTCTTCAAGCGAGTAGGCACCATCGCCGTTGGTGTCCGCGATTTCCTGCGCAAAGGCGGTGCCAGCCAAAGCCATCGTTGCAGCAAGTGTCAGGGTGAAACGGGTCATGTCATGCTTCCTTTTTTCCGTTTGGGTAGTTCAGGGCAGTTCGTCTGCCTGAAACTGATCTAACTGCTTGCGGGATACTTTTCCATGTTGATGTGAACAACCAGCCAAACGGCAGGAAAAACCCGCCCATATTAAGAAAATCCAGAACATTTTTCCGCCCACGCCCAGAGTCTATATCTTTTTCCGCCGATAGGTTGAGGCCTCTGACACCGATTTCCGCCGATGCGTCACCGTTTCCCTGCCTTGAACGATGCGTGACATTACCCCGGACTTGACGCGCTCCTTCCGCAATCTCGCCTGAATTGGAGAGCAATACCTGTGTCAGGACCCGAACTATCCACATGGGGAAGACAATGGACAGACTTACGGAAATGGAAGCCTTCGCCACTGTGGTGGATCAGGGTGGATT
>JAUSPL010000345.1 GCA_030656535.1 Gemmobacter sp. | reverse complement strand
ACCAGGGGGGTGCGCTTCATGACCACGCTATATGCGCAAAAGGGGCTTCTGGGTGTTCTTACACCACAAGCCAATACAACGGTCGAACCAGAGCTTTCGCTTTTGTTGCCGCCCGGCTTTGGCATGATCGCGGCCAGATTGACCAGTCCCTGCGCCGACATGAACGACCGGCTGATCGACTACCTTGAGGACATGGACAGCGTTGCGGATCAATTCGCCAACGCCCCGGTGTCTGCGATCGGCTTTGCCTGTACCGGGGCGTCCTACCTTGTGGGCATGCCGCGCGAGTCCGAAATGATTGAAACCATGACGCAGGCGCGTGGCATCCCTGTGATCACCGCCGGGCGTGCCATAGCCGATGCGTTGCATGCCCTGTCCGCCCGCAGAATTGCCGTGGTATCCCCATATGGGGATGGCCTGACCGCAACTTCTGTCAACTATTGGTCTGCGCACGGGTTTGAGGTCACAGAGGTCTGTCAGGTCACGCAAAACAGTGCTGCCTTTCACCCGATTTATGCCCATTCTGCGGATGTCGCGCTGGACGGTTTGCGCCGGTTGGAAAAATCGCTGAACGCCGATGCAGTGGTCTTGCTGGGAACCGGTTTGCCAACCCTGCCCACCCTTGACGCCGCGCCCTATGTGACAGACCGCGCAGTGCCAGTATTGTCATCCAACCTCTGCCTTGCCTGGCGGATGGTCATGGCGGCGACAGATAGCCCGCTGACGGCGCAAAGCCTGCATGATTGGCTGTCCGGTGCCCACTGGGCGCACAAGCTGCCCTAGGACTGGTCGGGGATCTTGCGCCCGATCAATGGGGCGATACAAATACCTGCGCAGACGTCCGTGATGGGTTTGTGCTACAATGCCGGAAAGGCCTTATCGGCAGAGGACCTGATATGAACGTATCCAAGACACTGCCCTTGGCGCTGCTTTTGCTGTTGGCCGGCTGCGCGACGCCGCAGCAAGCCTGCATCGCCGATGCAACAGCCCAACTGTCAGCACTGGATGCCCAGATTGCCGAGTCGAAGGCAACTTTGGCGCGTGGATATGCTGTCGACAAGGTCGAGGTCACAGAAACGCGCACGATTTTCTGTCGGGGTGGAACTGAAGCGGAACCCGAGATCGACACCTGCCAAGAGGATTTTCATCGGTTGGATATCCGGCGACGCCCGGTCGATCTGACGGCAGAAGCCCGAAACCTGACAGCCATGACATCCCTGCGCGCGACCTTGGCCCAAGCTGCGGCCCCAGCCATCGCACAGTGCCGGGCGACCTATCCGCACTGACCCGCGATTGACAACATGGCGGCGTCTGACGCAGTCCGTCGAAGGCGCGCGCGGCAGATCGGGCTGACAGCGCCCGATCCCGCCGCGTTGTGGTTGCCATATCGCGGACGCGGGCAGCCCTCAGTGCGCGGGCGCGCAGACAGGGTCAAGCAAGCTGCGCCCACCATCAACAGTCAGGATCTGTCCCGTCACGAACCCAGCCCCGTCCGAGGCCAGAAACTGGACAGCTTCGGCCAGTTCGCTTGGCGCGGCGATCCGGCCAAGCGGCGTCCGGCGCACGATTTCGTTGCGAAAGTCTGCCTTGTCCTTCAGCCGTGCCTGAAGGCTAGCGCTCATCACGCTGCCAAAGGCAACCGCGTTTACCCGAATATGCTTGGGGGCCAGGGCGACTGCCATCGAGCGGGTCATTTGATCAACTGCCGCGCAGGCCACCGAATACCCCATAAGTTCGGGTTGGGTCAGCCGTGCCGCTATGGACGAAAGATTGATGAGCGACCCAGCCATGCCTTCGTTGCCATTTTTGGCCGCCTGGGCGATCATCCTTTTTGCAACCATCTGCGAAAGGCGCAGGGACGTCATCAGGTTTTGCTGCAGCATTTCCTCAACGGCATCATCCTCGCTGCTGAGGGGATCGGAAAAGGCGATGCTCCGCGATGCGTTCACCAGGATATCCACCCGGTCAAAGGCGTCTATTGTGGCTGAAACCAGGTTCGCGATGGTCAGCTTCTGCCGCAGATCACCGCCGAAATACCGCACCGGCCCATCGGCACGGGCCTCGTCACCCAAGTCATGGGCAAGCGCGTCTTCGTCCATATCGGCGAACATGACATTTGCACCCCGGTCAACGAAATGCCGTGCGATCGCCCTGCCTATTCCGTGGGCCGAGCCAGTGACGATGGCGGTCTTGCCGGTGATGGTAAGCGACATGGAGCCTCGCAGGGGTCAAGGGCGGATCTTCAGGGGTCGCGCGGCACGATACAGACGAAAGGCAGAATCGCCTCCGATCTGTTCGACCTCGCGGAAGGTTTCGGCAAGAACACGCTCATAGGGCAGGTGGCGGTTGCCGACCATCCACAGCGACCCGCCGGGTGACAGCATCGCGGCTGCGGCCCGGATAAAGGCCGCACCAAGACCTGGATCGGCGTCGCGGGTGGTATGGAACGGCGGATTCATGACCACGGTGTCAAAGGCCCGGTCCGGGTGGAACCGCGTGGCGTCCGCCCAATGAAACCGGGCGCGCGGATCGGTGATGTTCAACCGCGCGCAGTCCAGGGCATCCGAGTCGGCCTCTATCAGCTGAACTTCGGTGACGCCGGGACGTTCAAGAATGGCGCGCGTCAGGTAGCCCCAACCCGCACCCAGATCGGCCACGCGCGCACCCAGTTTTTCCGGCAGCGCCTGCGCCAGCAGTACAGAGCCACGATCCGGCCCATCGGCCGAGAACACGCCCGGCAAGGTGGTGAACCCGTCCACCACCTGCGGCACGGCGGCCCAACCATCCGGCGCGGGGCCGGCAACGATGGAAAACACCTTGCCGTGGGCCTTTGACAGCGCCTCGCCCTGGGTCAGCCCGGCTGCGCGGCATTGTTTGAACACGCTGTCGACGCCGTCGGTTTTTTGCCCGTCGACGATCACCTGCCCACCTTGCGGAACTGCGGCCATCGCTTGCGCTATCAACGCAAGCGCCGCCGCTTTGGCGCGGGGCAGGCAGACGAGGGCGCCTGCAAAAGCCCCATCCGGTTTGCGGACGCAGGCATAACCCTGGGCGGCAAATGCGTCGTGGTCGGGTTTGAATACCGTCACGATCTGCACCCTGTCACGGGGCAACGCAGACAGGTCATCGCCCGCGCGGGGGCGGAAAACGGCGATACGCCCGGATTCGGGCAATGATAGCGCGCCGGTGTCCAGCGCATGGGAAATTCGGACAGATCGCATGAGCGGCCGTAAACGGCACGGGTCCTTTCAAAAACGGAAGGTCATTGGGGCAGAGTGTGACGACGTCGCGTCACTCTTTTTCCATGGTACATTGCAGCGGATGCTGATGACGGCGCGCGAAATCCATGACCTGGGCGACTTTGGTTTCCGCGACCTCGAATGAGAACACCCCGACGACGGCCAGACCCTTCTTGTGGACGGTCAGCATGATTTCAAAGGCCTGTGCATGGGTAAGGCCAAAGAACCGTTCAAGGACATGAACCACGAATTCCATCGGTGTGTAGTCGTCGTTCAGCAGCATCACCTTGTACATTGGCGGGCGCTGGGTTTTGGTATCTGTCTTGGTCACGACCGATGTGTCGGTTCCAGGTCCGTCCTTGCGGTCGGTCATGGTCACAGGATGCATCATCGGGTCAGTGCCTCACTTGGGTCAGGACTCAGGGTGTTTTCTCGTCACAATATAGCGGTTTGTACGGTTTAGAAAAGGGGCGCGCTTGCATGCCGTCGCGGCTATGGCCAGAACATGGGCTTGCGCTGCGGCGAAAGGGGCACAGGATGGCCAGGCTGACCACGATCGGTTTCGACGCCGATGATACGCTGTGGCACAATGAGACGTTTTTTCGTCTGACTCAGGACCACTTTGCCGGGCTTTTGGCCAACCATGTGGACCGTGACCATCTGGACAAACGCCTGCTGGCTGCCGAACGCCGCAACCTTGGGCATTACGGCTATGGCATCAAGGGCTTTACCCTGTCGATGATCGAAACGGCGATCGAGGTTACGGACGGTCGCGTTCCGGCCCGGGTGATCGCCGAGATCATGGCTGCCGGACGCGAGATGCTTGCGCATCCCATTGACCTGCTGCCGCACGCCCGCGCAACGGTCGAGGCTTTGGCCCCTGACTTCCGGCTGGTTCTGATCACCAAGGGTGACCTGATGGATCAGGAACGAAAACTGGCACAGTCGGGTCTTGGGGAGATGTTCGATGCGGTCGAGATCGTGTCGGAAAAGACACCAGAGGTGTATGCGCGCACTTTTGCACGCTATGGGACCGGCGCAACGCAGGCCTTGATGGTCGGGAATTCGATGAAATCCGATGTGCTGCCTGCGCTGGCGGCTGGCAGTTGGGGGGTTTACGTCCCACATGGCGTGATATGGAGTCTGGAGCACGCGGACGCCCCCTCCGGTGTCGAGCGCTACCATGCGTTGACGGATCTTGGGGAACTGCCGGATCTGATTGCAACCTTGGGCTGATTTGACCGGCCGGGGAATCGGGGCGCAAATGTGGCAGCACTGTGGCGTAGTGATGGCGGCAAGCGCTTGGTGAGGCAGGGCTAGGGGTCGATTGGTTGCCGGACGCTAGATGTGCCTGATGTTGGCGTTAGCATTGCCATGAAACTAACTGAATTTCCGGGGTTTTCCGATAATTGTCCTTGTGCTAGCCTTGTCCTCAAATCACCCGGCAAAAGATCGGGGGGCAGAGGCAGTCAGATGGCAAAATACGTGATTGGGCGTCTGGGGTTTGCTCCCCGGAGCTTGCTATTCCAGACATCAATGTGGCTCATGATCGCCCTGGTGGCGGCGCTGGGTCTTGTGTCGGCAACCACATCAGCGTTGGCTGCACCCTATGCAGCTTTTGTGATGGACGCACGCACCGGCAAGGTTTTGCATTCCGAGAACGCTGAAACCCGGCTGCATCCGGCGTCATTGACCAAGATGATGACGCTTTATGTGACCTTCGACGCCATTCGGCGCGGCGAAATATCGCTGGATACGATGGTGACGGTTTCGGCCAATGCTGCTTCTGAACCCCCGTCCAAGCTGGGCTTGCGCGCAGGCCAGAGGATCAGCCTGCGCAACCTGATCCGCGCGGCCGCCATCAAATCCGCAAACGACGCTGCGACCGCCATTGGCGAGGCTGTTGGCGGAAGCGAGGCAAACTTTGCCCGCCGCATGACTGCGACAGGCAAAGCGTTGGGTATGGCCAGCAGTACGTTCAAGAACGCGCACGGTCTGACCGCCGATGGCCACCTGTCCACAGCGCGCGACATGAGCATTCTGGGGCGGCGGCTGTTCTATGATTTCAATGAGTATTATTCGCTGTTTTCGCGGGTGACGATCGATACCGGCGTGGCCAAGGTCGGCAACACGAACCGGCGCTTTCTGGAAAGCTACCGTGGCGCGGATGGCATCAAGACTGGCTACACCAGCGCGGCCGGGTTCAACCTGACCGCCTCTGCGGAACGCGGAAACAAGCGGATCATTGCGACCGTCTTTGGCGGGACGTCCACTGTCCAACGCAACGCGCGGATGGCGAACTTGCTGGACATCGGCTTTGGCAACGCGCCGGCCAATGCCAAGGTTCAAAAGCCTGCAGCAGTTCAACTTGATGCCATCGCAAGTGCCGACTCTGGGTCGACAAGCCGCAGTTCGGCAAAGACAATCCGGGTTCAGGGCACAGTTGCCAGATCGCCGCGCCCGCAACGCAGGCCAGGTATCGTTTCGGCCCAGGTCGAGGTCCCTGCCGCTTTGGTTGCGGCCATCAAGCAAGAGGTCCAGCAGACCCTTAGCGGAGTCGCCGCGTCAGAAGCGCTCGCCTCCAACGCCCTGGCGGTCGCCCCGGTTCCTGTTGCACGACCCGAAGTCGAAATCGCGCCCGAGCCAGCAGTAGAGGTTGCCGCCGCAGAGCCCGTGCCTGAAACGCCCGAGCTGGCCGCGCCGATTCCGTTTGCCGTGATCGACCCGGACACTCTGCCGCCTGATTCCGAGACTGCTGTGGCAGAAGCAGAGATGCCTGATGAACTGCCGACGCCTCAGGACGAAGATGTTGATGCCTTGCCCGATAACGTGCGCATGACTTCGGCGCTTGTGGTGCCTGGCACCCCTGCTGCGCGCCCACGCAACCGGCCGGGCGAGATCATCATGACGGCTGCGAACCGCGCGCCCACTGAAGAAGCATCAGTGCCAAGGTCCAAGGAAAAGCCTGAAACCGTGGCGCGTATTTCCACCGCTGGGGGCCGTCACTGGGCGGTCAACCTTGGGCGGTTCCCGTCCCGTGGGGTGGCCGAGCGCGTGTTGTTGCAGACGGCATTGGCGGAAACAGCCGCGCTGGACGGGGCCTTGCGCAAGGTCGTGTCGCGCGGTGGCGGGTTTGATGCAAACTTTGTCGGGCTAAGCCGTGATCAAGCCGATCTTGCGTGCCGTCGTTTGCAGGCCCGCGCGGTACAGTGCTTTGCGCTGGGGCCGTGAGCCCGGACGCAGCTTCAGCTTGATGTGCGTGCGGCTGTCAGCTGCCCGACCCACTGTCATTGTCAGATGTTCAAGGGCGCGCCACAGGCGCGCCCTTGAACGTTGTTTCTACTTGGTCAGGCAATCCACAAGGGTATCTGCGAGCCCGGTCAACACCGCAGCATACAGGCCCAGCCCGGGATCGAAAGAGCTGCCCGACGGATCAAGTGTGCCGCCGATCTTGACGGTTGTGCCTTCGACGACGGTTTCAACCAGCCGGGAATCGTGCTGCGCTTCGGGGAAAATGCAGACGATGGACTCGGCTTTCAGCATGTCTTGAACGGCCCGCAGTCGCGCCGCGCCGGGTGCCGCAGCATCGCCCAGGCTGATCGACCCAGCGACCGTCAGTCCATAATGTCCGACGAAATAGCCATAAGCGTCATGGAACACGACAAAAGGCTTGTCCCGTGCGGGGGCCAACCGTGCGGCAAGGGTCGCGTCCAGAGTGCTGATTGCCTTGGCCGCCGTGTCGGCGTTGGCCTTGTAGGTGTCGGCATTTGCCGCATCCAGATGAGACAGTTCGGCCGCGATCAGCGTCAACCAGCCTTGGGCATTACCCGGGTCCAGCCATGCGTGCGGGTCAACGCCGTCCGAGCCGTGGGCGTGGCCCTCGTGGTCGGACTCGTGGGCGTGATCCTCGGCTGGGGCAGGGTCCGGGTGGTCATCCCCATCATCATGCGCGTGCCCGGCATGGTCATGCGCATCCTTTTCGCTAAAGGCCCGGCGATATGTGCCCTCGGAGGCCAATAGGCCCAGGGCTTCGCCTTTTATGGAAAGCCCTGCCAGGGTTCGCTCCAGCCAAGGGGTCATTTCAGGGCCGATCCAGACCAATAGATCAGCACTCGCCAGCGCCTGGGCCTGACTTGGCCGCAGTTGGAAGTCATGTGCATCGGCACTGCGGTCAAGCAACAGCACGGGTTGGCCAAGATCGCCCATCACTTGTGCCACAAGCGCATGGACTGCGGGAATGTCCGTGACAACCTTTGGAACATCGGCAATGACGGGACTGGAAAAGACACAGAGTGACAGGATAATCGGCAAACGCATGGTTCAGAGTCCTTATGGAAGAAGCAGGCAGGGCAGAGTATTGCTATAGCCTAGTGCAGAACTGAATGTTATAGCATAACATGTCAAGAGGAGGCAGCATGCCCGTCATCGCATCATTGCAGGCCGATCCGTTTCACGCCCACGATCATGGCGCCTGCACGCACGACCTGATGGCGCGCGCCGAGGCCGTGGCAGAGGCGCAGGGCCTGCGCCTGACTCCGGTGCGCCGTCGCACGTTGGAAATTCTTTTGGAGCAGCATCGT
>JAUSPL010000344.1 GCA_030656535.1 Gemmobacter sp. | reverse complement strand
TCGGGTCAGGGTCATCCAGTTCTGCCAGATCCCGCTCGGATACAGGTCCGACGTAGCCCACGACATGCGCAAAGTCACCTTGAAACGGATAGACCCGGGACAAGCCGACCTCGGGCGTGACCCCAGGCAACGCTGGCGCATTGACCGAAACCTTGGCCAGATCATCCCAGGATAGCCGGTCCGCCACAATGATCGGAACAAAAGCGGCCCGACGCTCGACCTCGCGCAAGGTGCGTTCGATTTCTTCGGGCGTGATCGGGATCAACTTTGCCAGCCGGTTCAACACCTCTTCGACATTGCCGGCGTCTTCGCGGGTAATCACCACGCGATAGTTTTGCTCGTTGCCCGCGATCAAGGTACCATTGCGGTCCTGAATCAGCCCACGGGCGGGCGGGATCAATCGGATGGCGACGCGGTTTTCCTCGGCCAGCAGGCGGAACTGGTCGGCCTGATCAACCTGCATATACCGCATCCTGCCCGCCAGAACGGCCACAAACGCCGCCTGGCAGCCGCCCAGAAAAATGGCCCGCCGCGTGATCTTGCGCGCGCTTTCGTCGGTATCACGGGTTGACCGTCTCATAGCCGCCTGCCCCTTGCATCAACTTCGCCGGTCGCCGGTTTCCGCAACCCAGCGATCAGCCGCGACGCGCCCACAACCAGAGGATAGGTCAGAATGGACCCCACTGTCTGCACAAGTGTCAGTGAAAGCCCGGCCTGCGGCAACATCACAACTGCAAGGATCAGCCGATAGCCCAATGTCATCACGGTCATTACCGTCGCCACCATGACCCATTCGGTAAGAAACGTAAGTTCGCGGGAAAACGAGGCACGGCTTCGCAAGAACTCTGTGCCAAGCAGTGTCATCGCCGCCCAAAGTCCCGGAGGACGCATCAAGACAAGATCCTCGGCAAAGACCACCAGCCCGATCATCAGCGCGGGGACATAGTCGGGGCGACGCAACACCCACGCACAGGTCAGGCACAGAACGAAGTCCGGCGCAGGCCACTGTCCGGCCTCGGCAGGCAACGGCAGCAATCGCAAGAACACCAAAGTGACCACGACCAACAGATAGGCGCCGCGCCAGGCCCAGACGCCGCCTTCGAACTGATCACTCATCTGCGCCACCGCGATCAGTTGACGGATCGGGGTCGTTCACCGGGTTCAGCACCGACGCAGGTTCGGTCGTATCGGCAGGGCCGCCACGATCCGGTCCCGCCACAGCAGGGGCCAGCATGATCAGCCCGCCAGTATCGTCGATCGATTCTGCCTCGGTTGACCGCAGCACGCGCAGGAACTCCAGCCGCAGATAGTCTGCCGAAGGGGCCACCCGCAAACGTCGGTCAGAACCCTGGACCACTTGTCCCACCAGCAGCCCCGCTGGAAACACCCCGCCGTCGCCTGAACTGACCACCCGGTCACCCGGACGGACCTGATCGGATTTCTCGATGAAGTCCAAAGGTGGAGAGGGCGAATTGTCGCCCGACAGGATCGCCCGCTGGCCGGATGGCTGGATCGTCACCGGCACGCGGCTGTTGGCGTCCGTCAACAAGATGACCCGGCTGGTCGTACGCCCCACGCCCGAAATGCGGCCCACCAGACCCAACCCGTCCATCGTGGCCCAACCATCGCGGATGCCGTCACGCGCACCGACATTCAGTAACACGGATTGATGGAAGGGCGATCCGCTGTCTGCCATGACCACGCCCGTGACATGTGTCAGCTTGGGGTCCAGCCGGACCTGATTCAGGTCCAGAAGCTTGGCGTTCTTTTGTTCCAGCTGCAAAGCAGCCTCACGCCAGGCCTTCATCTGTTGCAATTCGCGGCGCAGTTCCTGATTTTGCTCATAGACCCGCGCATAGGACTGGGCATCGTTGACCATACCCGCAACCCAGGTTACCGGCGCCATTGCCCAGTCCATGTTGGGCACCACCCTGTCGATCAGCGCGGTTCTGAACCGTTCAACCCGCGGGCTGTCGATCCGCCAGATCAAGAACAGCGCAAGCAGCATCAATACACCCAACGCCACCAGAATCCGGCGGACGGGGCGCGTGTAATCTTGTGGATTGCTGTCCCTTGCCAAGGTGGCCTCTTGTCCTTTTCAGGTGTGCCCGCCCCCCAGGCGAGGGGCGCGGGACAGCAGGCGATCAGCTATCGTAGTCGATGACATGGCGAAGCTGCTTTTCGTATTCCAGCGCCTTGCCGGTCCCCAGCGCCACACACATCAGCGATTCATCCGCGACCGAGATCGACAGGCCGGTCTGCTCACGCAGCGCCAGATCCAACTCGCCCAACAATGCACCGCCGCCCGTCAGCATGACGCCACGGTCCACGATATCCGCGGCCAGATCTGGCGGCGTTGCCTCCAAAGCCTGCATCACGGCGTCGCAGATCTGCTGAACCGGTTCCGCCAAGGCCTCGGCAACCTGCGCCTGATTGATCTCGGTTTCCTTTGGCACGCCATTCAACAGGTCACGCCCACGAATCATCATCGAAATTCCACGTCCATCGTCAGGCATCCGGGCTGTGCCGATGCTGGTCTTGATCCGCTCTGCGGTTGATTCGCCAATCAACAGGTTCTGGTGACGGCGCAGATAGTTGATGATCGCTTCGTCCATGCGGTCGCCGCCGACCCGGACTGACCGGGCGTAAACGATGTCGCCCAAAGACAGCACCGCCACCTCGGTTGTGCCGCCACCGATATCAACAATAAAATTGCCGCCTGCCTCCTGAACCGGCAAACGGGCGCCGATGGCTGCAGCCATGGGCTGTTCAATTAAGTAAACTTCTCTGGCTCCCGCGTTTTTAGCTGCATCCTGAAC
>JAUSPL010000343.1 GCA_030656535.1 Gemmobacter sp. | reverse complement strand
GATCCACGAGGCGATCGGCGATCAGTTGACCTGTGTGTTCGTGGACCACGGGCTGTTGCGTCTGGGCGAGGCTGAACAGGTTGTGACCATGTTCCGCGACCACTACAACATGCCGCTGATCCATGCCGACGAGGCCGATCTGTTTCTTGGTGCGCTGGAAGGGGTTTCCGACCCCGAGATCAAACGCAAGACCATCGGCCGCCTGTTCATCGAGGTGTTCGACAAGCACGCGAAATCGGTTGGCGGTGCTACCTTCCTTGCGCAGGGCACGCTGTACCCCGATGTGATCGAATCAGTGTCGTTTTCCGGCGGGCCGTCGGTCACGATCAAATCGCACCATAACGTCGGCGGTCTGCCCGAAAAGATGGGGATGAAGCTGGTCGAACCCTTGCGCGAATTGTTCAAGGACGAAGTCCGCGCCCTGGGCCGCGAACTGGGTTTGCCTGCAAGCTTTATCGGTCGTCACCCGTTTCCCGGTCCCGGCCTTGCCATCCGTTGCCCCGGCGAGATCACGCGCGAAAAGCTGGATATCCTGCGCAAAGCGGATGCCGTCTATATCGACCAGATCCGCAAGCACGGCCTTTATGACGAAATCTGGCAGGCCTTTGCCGCCATCTTGCCGATGAAAACCGTGGGCGTGATGGGCGACAGCCGCACCTATGACTTTGCGCTGGCCTTGCGGGCGGTGACGTCGGTGGATGGCATGACGGCAGACTACTACCCGTTCACCCATGACTTCCTTGGAGAAACCGCCACGCGGATCATCAACGAGGTTCAGGGCGTGAATCGGGTGTTCTATGATTGCACATCGAAACCGCCTGGCACAATCGAGCTGGAATAAGCGGGTCATCGCAAACCTGCCGATCCCAACCTGTGATTTGCGCGCGTTTTCGATCCCACCGGGCGCCGTTGCGCCTGTTGCCGGTCCCATCATCATCGGGGCCGGAACCCCTTCATCGCTGATGCTGGCGTCGGCCCCGGGCTGCGAGGACCTGCCTTGCTGCGCCCGAAGGAACTGACCCGTGGGTCTGCGCGGGTCGGTATGGCGTCAGCGCCGGCCTTCTCCCTGCCGATTGTCGCGGACAAGGATCCGCGCTACGCCAATGTCATCGAAACTGCACGCTCTGCGGCCCCCACCCGCAGCACACCGCGGGCAAGCCGCGCGAATGCACCGTCAGGCCCCAAGACAGGACAGCCCATGCCCGTAGTGACCGTGACCGGAACCCTGACCTGCACATCCGCCGAACAGGCGGACCGCGTGCGGACGCATCTGCCAGAGCACATCCGCCTGACCAGGGCCGAGCCGGGCTGCCTGTCGTTTGACGTAACGCCGGGTGCCGATCCGATGGTGTGGCATGTTGCCGAGCAGTTCCTGGACAATGCTGCGTTGGAGGCCCATCAAACGCGCACCCGTGCCAGCAAATGGGCCGGAATGACGTCCGATATTGCCCGCAACTTCAACGTCACCGAAGGCTGACACTGCCCCTGCGATGCCCCAGCGCGCTTAGATCTTGCCTGATCAATATGCGCCTGATGGGCGCGGCGGCTGGACAACGCCCCTGCCCCGCGCCAAGGTCGCGCCAAATCCGGCAGGAGCAGTGCCATGACCATTTCGTCCCCACGCCATGTGCACAGCGCACCGCTTCACCGACCGCTTGCAGCAGCCCTTTGGATGATCGGCTCGATTGTGTTCTTTTCCACAATCGCCGTCGCAGGGCGCGAGTTGAAGGGCCGTCACGATACTTTTGAGATCATGATGTGGCGCTCATTGATCGGGGTGCTGCTGGTGGCGGGCTTTGCCGTCTGGACCGGGCGTTTTCGCGAAGTCAGCGCCCACCGTCTGGGCACCCATGCGGTGCGCAACACGATCCACTTCACCGGTCAGAACCTTTGGCTTTGGGCGCTGACGATGATTCCCCTGGCCCAGTTGTTCGCCATCGAATTCACAGCGCCAATCTGGGTCGTGCTGCTGTCACCCCTGTTGTTGGGGGAACGGCTGACCCGACGGCGGGTCTTTGCGGCTGGCCTTGGCTTTATGGGCATCTTGATCGTGGCGCGACCCGATTTCAGTCATGTGGATCCCGGGGTTTTGGCGGCGGCGGGTGCGGCGGTCAGTTTTGCCGTCACCATCTTGATCACCAAGACCCTGACCCGACATGAAAGCATTGTGTCCATCATGTTCTGGCTGACGCTCATGCAGCTGATCCTTGGGCTTGTTGCGGCGGGGTATGATGGGGAAATGCGGTTGCCGGACGCTGAAACCCTGCCTTGGCTTGTGCTGATCGGGGTGGCTGGACTGGCCGCGCATGTCAGCCTGACGACGGCGCTGTCACTGGCGCCTGCGTCTTTTGTGATGCCGATCGACTTTGTCCGCCTGCCCGTGGCCGCAGTGATTGGCGTCGTCTTGTACAACGAAGGGCTTGAGGTGCCGGTGGTGGTCGGGGCTGCGCTGATTCTGGCGGCAAACTGGATCAACCTGCGCGCACGGGGACGTTAGGACGATTTTGCGCGTGAACCCGAAACAACGGCAGGGTATGCAGGGCCGCGCCTTGGGTGGGCGACTGGCGCGGGCATTTTGAATCCCGGACGACCCGTCAGGACAATTCGATCAAGGCGAACACATGCTTTATCAAACATCGGCAGACTGGCAAGAAGCGACGGGCAAGCGGGTGCTGGTGTTCGGCATGTCCGGCCTTGGCAAGACACATGTGGCAAGCACCCTGCGCGGGGCGGGCGGGTGGTTTCACTACTCGGTCGATTACCGTATCGGCACGCGCTACATGGGCGAATACATCGCTGACAATTTCAAACGCGAAGCCATGAAAGTGCCCTTTTTGCGGCAGCTTTTGCTGACCGACAGCGTTTATATCGCATCGAACATCACGTTCGAGAATCTGGCGCCGCTGTCGACCTATCTGGGCAAGCCCGGCGACCCGGCCAAGGGCGGGCTCAGTTTTGACGAATACCGCCAGCGGCAAGATCAGCACCGCGAGGCCGAAGTGGCGGCACTTCTGGATACACCCCGCTTTATCGCACGGGCGCAGAGTATCTATGGCTATGACAATTTTGTCTGCGATTCCGGCGGGTCGATCTGCGAGGTGGTGGATCCCGACGACCCGGCAGATCCCGTGCTGACCGCGCTGTCGCGCAGCCTGCTGATGGTCTGGATCAAAGGATCCGAGGCCCATACCGCCGAACTGATCCGCCGGTTCGACCGCGCGCCAAAGCCGATGTATTATCAGCCGGGCTTCCTTGCGGCTGCCTGGGCAGATTATCTGGATGAAACCGGGGCCTCCGAGACGGAAGTAGACCCCGATGCCTTTGTGCGCTGGACCTATGCCCGTGCGTTGGCCCACCGCCAGCCACGCTACGCCGCGATGGCGCGCAATTGGGGGGTGACCGTCACCGCCGAGGACGTGGCAACCGTGCGCGACGCCGCAGACTTCGATGCGCTGATCGCCAAGGTGTTGACAAAACGCGCCCCGCTTGGGTGACACTCCCCCCTTGAGCCTTTCCCAAGCCACGCTTACCAGTGGTCCCGAAGGAGACCGACATGCCGATCAAATTGCCCGAAACCCTGCCCGCCTACGACATTCTTTCACAAGAGGGAGTTATGGTCATGGCCGAGGGCCGGGCGGCCCGGCAAGATATCCGGCCCCTGCGGATCGGGCTTTTGAACCTTATGCCCCACAAGATCCGGACCGAGACGCAGTTCGCCCGGCTGATCGGGTCCACGCCTTTGCAGATCGACCTGTCGTTGATCCGCATGTCCGACCATCAGTCACGCCATACCGCGCCCGAGCATATGGAAACCTTTTATCGCACCTTTGCCGAGGTGGCCGATAGCGGTGATCGGTTTGACGGGCTTATCATCACCGCGGCTCCGATCGAGCATCTGCCCAATGAAGAGGTCACCTAATGGGACGAACTGACCCGGGTGTTCGACTGGACCCAGACCCATGTACAAACGACGTTC
>JAUSPL010000327.1 GCA_030656535.1 Gemmobacter sp. | reverse complement strand
GTCCATGTTCAGCTTGCCCAACATGACAGCACCGGCGCCAAACAACCGCGCGGTGACGGTCGACTCGTACTCGGGTTTGAACCCTTTCAGAATGTTGGACCCCGCCTGGCTGGCCACACCCTTGGTGCAAAACAGATCCTTGATCCCAAGGGGAATTCCGCACATGTCAGGCGCATCGCCGCCTGCCAGCCGCGCGTCGGCCGCCCGCGCCTGATCCAGCGCGATTTCAGGCGTCTTGTGCACATAGGCCCCAAGGCCATCGCCCGCGTCCATCGCGGTCAGACAGGCCATCGTCAGATCCTGTGCGGTAATGTCACCCTTGCGCAAGGCATCGCGGGCATCGGCAATCGTCAGGGCGTTCAGCATCATTCCATCACCTTCGGGACCGCAAAGAACCCTTCGCGCGCATCGGGCGCATTGGCCAGAACGGCGGCCTGCATGTTGCCATCCGTCACCACGTCAGCGCGACGCCGCAGACGCATCGGGGTGACACTGGTCATCGGCTCGATGCCCGTCACATCGACCTCGTTCAACTGTTCCATGAACCCAAGGATCCCCGACAGCTCTTGCGCAAGCGCAGGAAGATCGGCCTCAGCGACCCGTATCCGGGCCAGTTTTGCCACCTTGCGGGCAGTATCGGTATCAATGGACATGAACGCCTCCAAGCTTTGCCGAGGGTTTAACGGCCCCGACGCCTGCGCGCAAGCGGGGCGGCGGGCCGCATGGCTGCGCTGGCGCTCTGGTGCTTGGCGCCCCATCCGGGGCCAAAGGGACCCGGGACGAATGGCGTTGGGGGATGCGCGGCCAGTCAGCGCGGACCCTTGCGCCAGGCAAGACTTTGACCAAAGCGGGCAAGCATCCTTCTAATCAGTTGCTTTTTACGACCGCAGTTGCCAGCCTGAGGTATTAGGTACGATCCATATGACGAATTCCGCACAGGGATTCAGCACAGGGAATGGAACACCGGATGATCTATTATACATGCTCCATCGCGTCAGTGAACGCAGCAGACAAAGACAAATACATTGCTCACGCCGTCGCCATGTGGCCGCTGTTCAAATCCTGCGGTGCGACCCGTATGGTCGAAGCTTGGGGCGTTGACGTCCCCAAGGGCGAAGTCACGGATTTCTATCGCGCGGTGGATGCGAAGGATGGAGAGGCTATCGTGTTCTCGTGGATAGGGTGGCCTGACAAGGCAACCGCAGATGCCTCCTGGCAAAAGATGCAGGACGACCCGGCCATGCAATCGGTGCCAGAAATGCCGTTTGATGGCGGACGCATGATCTTTGGCGGGTTCAAGCCCGTTTTCCTGAACGGCCAGGATGCAGCGGCGGGCTACTTTCAGGGGTTTACCGTGGCAGTGCCAGAGGCCAACAAGGTCGCCTATATCAAACTGGCCGCCGAATTCTGGCCGATGTTCCAGAAACGCGGCGCGCTTGGCATGGTTGAGACATGGGGCGAGGATGTGCCGCATGGCAAAAAGACTGACTTCTACCGCGCGACCAAAGCCCAGCATGGCGAGAGAGTGGTGTTCAGCTGGATCGCCTGGCCTGATCGCGCCACCTGCGATGCAGCGGCACAGGCCATGGATGTGGAGATGAACGGCATGGACATGTCTGCCATGCCCTTTGACGGCATGCGCATGATGTGGGGCGGATTCGAGCCGGTCTTTGACAGTGGGCCGGACGCATAGCGACCACGACACTCCTCCAGATTGACGTGCAAAGTTGCCCTGCGGTCTTGTCCTGCGCCAGCCTGTGCGGCATCTGCCGCCATTTTCCTTAACCCATCGAAACCCACATTGATTCCTGCGCCTTCTGTGCTGCGACCCGCAAGGCAGAATAAGTGCCCAATATTATGGCAACGGCTTGGACCAGGGCGCTGGCCCAGGCCGTGATCGCCACAAATTATTTCAAGCCCAAAGAAAAGCATATTTGGCTATCGTCAATTATTTCAAGGCGTTGATATCAGAATCCTGCCCGCCGATGCCGCGATCTTGTGACACTCTGTATCGAATGATTGCTTGACAGAAAAAACAGCAATTCCATAGCGTCGGGCAAGTTGATCTGTCTGTATGCCATTCCCGACGCATCCGCCCCTTGCAGATCTTGCCTGCCTGGGACGAACCCCTACCCGGAAGGACCGAAGCATGACGTGGTTTGTCAGCATCCTGGTTTTGCTTGTTGCAGCTATCCTGCTGATCTTGTTTCTGAACCGCTATTACCGCAAGGCAACGCGCGAAATCAGCATCATCCGTACAGGTATGGGCGGACAAAAAGTTGTGCTTGATGGTGGCTGTCTGGCACTGCCGTTCTTGCACAAGGTGTCCGAAGTCAACATGCGGACGACCAAGCTGGACATCGAACGACTGGGCGCAAAATCCATCATCACCAAGGATCGTCTGCGGGTTGATGTGGGGGCGGAATTCTACGTCAGGGTCGCGTCCACCATGCAAGGCGTCGCCACGGCAGCGCAGGCCCTTGCCGGCAAGTCGTTTCGCGCGGCGGATCTGGCCGAAACGCTGGAAGGCAAGCTGGTCGACGCCATGCTGTCCGTCGCCGCACGCTATACGATGGACGAATTGCAAGACAACCGGGGCGCCTATGCCCGCGAGGTGTCGGCGCTTTTGACCGAGAACCTGGCGCAGAACGGTCTGATGCTGGAATCAGTCTCACTGACCCGGATCGACCAGACCCCGTTTCACGCTCTGGATGAAAACAACGCCTTCAACGCGCTGGGGATGCGGCGTCTGGCGGAAATCATTGCGGTCAACAAGAAAGAGCGCGCGGTAATCGAGGCAGATGCCGAAGTATCCGTGCGCCAAAGCCAACTGGACGCGACAAAGCGGAAACTGACCATCTCTCGCGAGGAAGAAGAGGCGATGATTTCGCAACAGCGTGAAATCGAGATCGCCCGGTCCCGCAGCCTTGCCGACACCGCCGAAGAACAGGCCGCGTCGGAAAAGCGCCGCGATTCCGCGCGGATCGGCAAGGAACGTGAAGTCCGGCTGACCGAAATCGAGCGCGACCGCGAGTTGCGCCGGCAAACTCTGGAAGCGGAATTGTCGACCTCGATGTCGAAGCTGCAAAACGCAATTCAACTCGCGCAGAAAAGGGTCGAGGAGGCCGAGGCCGAAGCAATGGCGATTGCCGCGACAGCCCAGGGTGCGCAGGCAGAAGAACAGGTCAGGACCGCACGCGAAACCCTTGCTGCCGAACGCGAAAAGGCGCTTGCCCTGATCCGCGCGACCGAACAGGCCGAGGTCGATGACACCCGCGTCCGGTCTGAAATAGGCACGCTGTTGTCGATGGCCGAAGCCGAGGCAAAGGCGACCCAGAACCGCGCTGGGGCATCTCGCGACCGCTTGATGGCCGAGGCCGAAGGCCGTGCCGCCGTGATCGCCGCCGAAAACTCGCAATCACCAGAACTGATGGCGATGAAGATGGACGAAGCCCGCTTGCGCACCCTGCCCGACGTGGTGGAACGCATGATGAAGCCTGCAGAAAAGATCGAGAGCATCCGAATCAACCATATCACCGGCATGGGCGGCGCATCGGGCGGCGGCGGAGGGGAAGGCGGCGGTGACAAAAGCACCGTGAACCAAGTGGTCGACGGGGTTCTGGCCATGGCGCTGCAACTGCCTGCGATCCAGAAACTGGGCGAAGAAGTCGGAATGAATATCGGCGACGGCGTGCGCGGGCTGTCAGCACAGCTTGACCGCCGCGCCCCAGCCGCTAAACCGAACGGGACAGGGCCAAGCAACGACCAGTCCTAGTCAAATCGTTGATACACAAACAAAATTCGCCTCTGTGAAACCTCAAAAGGAGTGACCTCCATGTCCATCTCGCGCAGGAAATTCATCGTCGGAACCTCGGCCTTTGCCCTTGCCTCGCCTGCCCTGATGGGACGCGCGCAAGGGTCCGACAAGATCATCTTTGCCTCGATCCTTGACCTGTCCGGCGGGCTTGATATTTACGGAGCCCCGATGGCAGAGGCCACGAAACTGGCGATCGAAGACATCAACGCCGCAGGCGGGTTGCTTGGCCGCGAGGTCGAGCTGAAATTGTACGACGCGCAGTCCTCGATCCAGCTGTACACGCAATACGCCACTCAGGCAGCGGCGGGCGACCGTGCGGCCACCGTGCATGGCGGCATTACATCGGCGTCGCGCGAGGCGATCCGCCCGACGCTGGCGCGGTTCAAGACGCTGTACTTCTACAACACCCAATACGAAGGCGGAGTCTGCGACTTCAACAATTTCAACACCGGCTCAACCCCCGCGCAGACCGTCGCCAAGGTCGTGCCCTATGCGATGAACAAGTTCGGCAAGAAGGTCTATATCGTCGCCGCCGACTACAACTATGGCCAGATCATCGCGGAGTGGATGCAGCGGTTCGTCAAGGAAAACGGCGGCGAGACGCTGGGCGTCGAATTCTTCCCATTGGACGTCACCAACTTCGGACCCACGATCAACAAGATCCAGCAGGCGAAACCTGACATGGTCCTGTCTGCTCTCGTCGGCGGCGCGCATGTGTCCTTCTATCGCCAGTATGCGGCGGCGGGCATGAACAAGGACATCCCGATCACCTCGACCACCTTCGGGATCGGCAATGAACACAAGCTGATCTCGGCCGAGGAAGGCAATGGGCTGCTGGCGGCCTATTCCTACTTCGAAAAAGTCGACAACCCGGAAAACAAGGCCTTCCTTGAGCGGATGGATGCCAAACTGGGCGCGAACCGCCCCACCATGAACGAATTGAGCGTCCGGTCCTATGAGGGCGCGATGCTTTGGGCCGAAGCGGTGAAGCTGGCCGGCAGCATCGACCATGACCCGGTCTGGCAGGCACTGCGGTCGGGCCTGTCCTACACTCGTCCGTCGGGAAAGCTGACGATCGACCCACAGACCAACCATGTCATCCAGAACGTCGTGCTGGCAGAGCTGCAAGATCAGGAATTCAACATCCTGGAATCCTTTGCCGACCAGCCCCCGTCCGACACCGCAATGGTTTGCGATCTGGTGGCCGACCCGACCCTTTCGACCTTCTACTTCGAGAACGGGCTGGCGGCAGCCGGGATCAAGTGATCCCGTAGGCCAAAGCCGTGCCGGGGCCGTCGCGGCCCCGGCGCCCTTAGTGACAAGGGGTGAGCGGGAACCGCGCACCCCATGCCTCACGTCACGCCGCAGCAAAAGGATTTGCCCTTGGACCTTGTCGTCGCCATCGGCCTACAACTGATCTATGGCATCGCGCATCTGGCGCTGATCAGCATCGGGCTTGCGATCATCTTTGGAATGATGCGGGTCATCAACCTTGCGCATGGCGAGTTTCTGATGCTGGGCGGCTACGTCGTCGTGGTGTCCACCAATAATGGCGTCAACATCTGGGTGGCGATGCTGATCCTTGCACCGCTGATCGTCGGTCTCATAGGGGTGATCGTCGAGCGATTGCTGATCCGCTGGCTGTATGGCCGGATGGTGGACACGCTGCTGGCCACCTGGGGGCTGTCGCTGCTGCTGATCGGGTTGGTCACGTCGATCTTTGGCGCATCGACAGCCACCACCGTTGCGCCGCCCCTCGGGGTTCTGCGGATCGGCGCCTATTCGTCATCAGCCTATGAACTGTTCCTGATCGGGGTCACCATCGTGCTGGGCATCGCGATCTGGCTGGTGCTGAAGCTGACCAAACTCGGGCTGGTCGCGCGCGGCACCATGCAGAACGCTGAAATGGCGTCGGCGCTGGGGGTCTCGACCAGCCGCATCTATATGATCACCTTTGGTCTTGGGGCCGCAGTCACAGGGCTTGCGGGTGGGTTGTTGGCCCCCGTCACCGGGGTTTTGCCGAATATCGGCGCGACCTACATCGCCAAGGCGTTCATCACCGTCATATCCGGCGGGGCCTCCATCCTTGCGGGGACGGCTGCGGGATCTGTGCTTTTGGGCGGGATTCAGGGCGTCGTCACCTTCCTGTCCGGGCCGACTTTTGGCGAGGTCGGGCTGCTGCTGACGGCCATCGTTCTTCTGCGTCTGATGCCACGGGGCATCACCGGGCGCTTCTTCAGGAAATCACTGTGAAACAGACAGGCACCCTGCGCGAGATGCGCCCGACCCTGATCTTTGCCTTTCTGGGCATAGTGTTCATGTTTCTGGCACCGCATGTGCTGCAACTGTTCACCATCATCAACCTGACAACGGCAATCGCGCTGGCGGTGCTGGCGCTGAGCCTGGCCTTGATCTGGGGCTATGGCGGCATCCTGTGTTTCGGGCAGGTCGCGTTCTTTGGCCTTGGCGCCTATGTTTATACGATGGCGGCGATCAACTTTGGTGGGTCGACCTGGGCCGTTCTGGTGGCGATCATCGTGACGTCGGCCTTTGCGGCGGTGGTCGGGTACTTCATGTTCTATGGCCGGGTGTCGGATGTCTATCTGGGCGTCATCACCCTGACGGTCACGCTGATCCTGTATTCACTGCTGCGCCGCACCTCGGGGCCGGAATACAAGATCGGCAAGGCGTTGCTGGGCGGGTTCAACGGGGTCTCCTCGCCGCCGATCAACCTGCCGTGGGATACACGGACCTTGCTGTTCCCCGAACACATCTTCTACGTCGCCATGGGGGCGCTGATCATCTGCTTTGTCTTTGCGGGCTGGCTGGTGACGACGCACTTTGGCCGGGTCTGCGTGGCGATCCGCGAAAACGAAACCCGGGCAGAGCTGCTGGGCTATGACACCCGCGCCTACAAGCTGGGCATCTTTACCATCGGCGCGGGGATTGCGGCGGTGGGTGGGGTGCTGTTTTGCAACGGTGTGGGCCGGATCACGCCGGATGTGTTCGGGCTTTATAACGCCGCACTGACCATCATCTGGGTGATCGTTGGCGGGCGCGGCACCCTGATCGGGCCGATCATCGCCAGCTTTGCGCTGTTTTACCTGACCTCGGCCTTGGGTGGACAAAGCCTTTTGAACAACAACCTCGTGCTGGGGGTCATCCTGATCTTCTTTGTACTGCTGGTGCCCAAGGGGCTGGCGCCGACGCTGATCGACTGGGTGGGTGCGCGACGCAAGGGCGGGCCGACCCGCACCCGCCGCCGCAACCCACGGGGGACCGACGCATGAGCACCCGTCGCAACCGCGAAACCGTGGTGGAAACCCGCGACCTGTGCATGCATTTCGGCGGCGTGCGTGCGGTGGACCAAGTGGATTTCACCCTGTACGACCGCGAGCTGCGCTGCCTGATCGGGCCGAACGGGGCGGGGAAATCGA
>JAUSPL010000321.1 GCA_030656535.1 Gemmobacter sp. | reverse complement strand
GTCCATTCCCTTGGCCACGTCGCGAAAGAGGTCTGCTATCACTTCGGGTTGAAACGGCGTCGGTACGGGGTTTTCGGCCAGCGGCAAACGCAAGAATGGCACGATCGCCATGGACTGCGTCACACCATACTGCCAGCGCGTCTGCAACGCGCCTTCGACGGTTTTCAAGAAGCGCACGCCGCCCAGTGCAAACAGGTCGGCATCGGTCGGCGCGGGCAGGTCGTTCAGCCGCGCTTCGGTCGCTGTCAGGCCATCACGCCCGATTTCAGCCGAGATATCTTGCGCCGCAAGCGGACTTGCCAGCGCCAACAGGCCGGCGGTCAAATACCCACGCATCAGGTTTTCCTCCTCGGGTGGGGCCAGGGAATGGCCCACAAACAAGAATGCGCGCCAAAAGGCGCGCATTCAAGATACCAGAGGGTCAGCAGGTCATGCCAGCGAAGGGTCGATGCCCTTGCAGGCCGCAACCAAGCCTTTGACCGCATCAACCGACTTGTCGAACATCGCCTGTTCGTCCTTGTTAAGCTTGATGTCGATGACGCGCTCGATGCCATCCTTGCCGATGATGGTCGGCACCCCGACGTACATCCCATCCAGACCGAAGGCCCCTTTGACATAGGCTGCGCAGGGCAGCAGGCGCTTTTGGTCTTTCAGATACGATTCCGCCATCTCGATGGCCGAGGTTGCGGGCGCATAGAAGGCCGAACCGGTTTTCCGCAGGCCGACGAGTTCGGCGCCGCCGTCACGGGTGCGCTGTACGATCGCATCAAGCTTTTCCTGCGTGGTCCAACCCATTGCAACCAGATCGGGCAACGGGATGCCGCCAACGGTCGAGTACCGGACCAGCGGCACCATGGTGTCGCCATGTCCGCCCAGGACGAACCCGGTCACGTCACGCATCGACACGTTGAATTCGACCGACAGGAAATGCCGGAACCGCGCGCTGTCCAGCACGCCCGCCATACCGACAACCTTGTTGTGCGGCAGTCCCCAGAATTCGCGCAGCGACCTGAACATCGCATCCAGCGGGTTCGTGATGCAGATCACAAACGCATTCGGGGCGTGTTTGGCGATGCCCTCGCCCACAGATTTCATCACTTTGAGGTTGATGCCCAGCAGGTCATCGCGGCTCATGCCCGGCTTGCGCGGCACACCGGCGGTCACGATGCAGACATCGGCGCCCGCGATGTCCTCATAGCTGTTGGTGCCCTTCATCTCGGCGTCAAAGCCCTCGGACGGGCCCGATTCCGCGATGTCGAGTGCCTTGCCCTGCGGCGTGCCTTCGGAAATGTCGAACAGAACGATGTCGCCGAGTTCCTTGATCGCGGCAAGGTGCGCAAGCGTGCCGCCGATCTGCCCCGCGCCGATGAGCGCAATTTTGGGTCTGGCCATGGATGTATCTCCGGGTTCGGTTGAAAGACGCGGGCAGGCTTAGGCCCTTGAGGCCCGTCGCGCAAGAGTAAGAGCGCAAGGAGGCCGTGGCAAAGGCCGTGCGGGTATGGCTGCAGGGGACGCGGCACGCTGAGGAGCAGTTGGACGGGGCAACAGGGCACCTGCGGCACTGGTCCGGGCGCAGGGTCTGTTCTGTGGGCGGCGGATCCCTTGGCAGATCAGGGGCCGATCCTGTGGGGTTCGAGGCAGTGTCATTTGCGCTGGCACGTCCGCTCCTGTCAGGTTCCTGGTGCAGTGGGTCGGCAAGACAGGGTGCCAAGCCTGCTCGTCAGTTGCGGGATCACGGTTTTTGCGCCACGAAGTCCACCAGGGCAGACCGCCCGACATGCCGCGCGCCCTCGGCCAGATCGGCGTCATAGTCGGCTGACACCAGCACCTTCCAGCCGGGAAAATCCGCAGTCAAACCGTCTGGCGTGTACAGGTGGGTGATATCGCGTGGCCCGCCTGTGGCATAGGCGATCTGGCGCGGGGCATAGCCGTGCAACAACACCTTGCCGCCCGGGCGCAGGGTGCTTGCGATCCCGGCGTGGATCTTGGTGCGCAGGGCGGGCGGGGCGAACTGGATGAAAACCCCGACCACCGCATCGTATGCCTCTGGCGTCCAGTCCCACGACTCTACGCTGGCCAGCAAGTGATCGACAGTCACCCCGCGCAAAGCCGCCAAAGCCCGCGCCTTGTCCAGCGCCGGGGCCGAGGGGTCCATCGCCACCACGTCAAACCCCAGCCCCGCCAGATAGACCGAGTTGCGTCCATCGCCATCTGCCACACACAACACCCGGCCACCGGGCGCTATCTGCGTGGCCTCGCGTTGCACGAAAACGGCTGGGTCGGTGCCAAACAGATAGCCCGGTTCGCTGTACCTTTGATCCCACATGGCGGTTGTCCTTTGGTGTTGGTGGTCCGGCCCTGCTCGGCCCCGCCGGTGGTCCGCCGCCCCGCCAGAAGAGCGCGTGACGGCGTCGCCCGACACCACCCTAAACCGGGTGCAGCGCCGACAGGGGGATGTGCCCTGCGGTGTTGATGACATTGGCCGCACGGCCCACAATCAGCAGGTCTGGCTGCCCGATGGCGTCAACGTCCTTGTCGGGATAATCTATGGTCGACAGGAAATGGCGCATGCAATTCAGCCGCGCGCGCTTCTTGTCATTCGATTTCACGATCACCCAAGGCGCGTCTGCCGTGTCGGTGTAAAAGAACATGGCCTCTTTTGCCTCGGTGTAATCGTTCCACTTGTCCAGACTGGCCTTGTCGATCGGTGACAGCTTCCACTGCTTGAGCGG
>JAUSPL010000310.1 GCA_030656535.1 Gemmobacter sp. | reverse complement strand
GTGGCCTTGTCGGTTTCGATTTCAGCCATGACCATGCCAGAGGTGATCGTGTCACCTTCCTTGACCAGCCATTTTGCCAGTGTGCCTTCCTCCATCGTGGGGGACAGCGCGGGCATCAGGATTTCGGTTGCCATGAGTGCGCCCTCCTTACCGGTAGCAGACGGATTTTACGGCGTCGACCACCTCGACGGTGGTCAGCAACGCCAGCTTTTCAAGGTTGGCCGCATAGGGCATCGGGACATCCTTGCCCGTGCAGTTGATCACCGGCGCGTCCAGATAGTCAAATGCACGCTGCATGATCGTGGCACTGATATGGTTGCCGATCGACCCGACGGGCCAGCCTTCCTCGACCGTGACACATCGGTTGGTTTTCTGAACCGAGGCCAGCACGGTGTCATAGTCGATGGGGCGCAGGGTGCGCAGGTCGATCACCTCGGCGCTGATGCCCTCGGCGGCCAGTTTGTCTGCGGCCTCCAGCGCATAGGTCATGCCGATGCCGAAGGACACGATGGTGACATCCGTGCCTTCGCGCCAGATACGGGCCTTGCCGAACGGGATGGTGAAATCATCCATGACAGGCACGTCGAACGACTTGCCGTACAGGATTTCGTTTTCCAGAAAGATCACCGGGTTCGGATCGCGGATCGCGGTTTTCAGCAAACCTTTGGCGTCGGCTGCCGAATAGGGCATCACGACCTTGAGACCGGGGATCTGCGCATACCAGGCCGCATAATCCTGGCTGTGCTGGGCACCGACCCGCGCCGCAGCGCCGTTTGGCCCCCGGAACACGATCGGGCATCCCATCTGTCCGCCCGACATGTAAAGCGTCTTGGCGGCCGAGTTGATGATATGGTCGATGGCCTGCATCGAGAAGTTGAAGGTCATGAATTCGACGATCGGGTTCAGGCCCGCCATCGCAGCCCCCACGGCGACGCCGGTAAACCCATGCTCGGTGATCGGGGTGTCGATCACGCGCTTGGGACCGAATTCATCCAGCAGACCCTGTGAGATCTTGTAGGCCCCCTGATATTCGCCGACCTCTTCGCCCATCAAGAAGACCAAGGGGTTTGCGCGCATTTCCTCGGCCATCGCTTCACGCAAGGCTTCGCGGACGGTCATCGACTTGGTCGGGGTGCCCGCCGGATAGTCCGGGTCCGCGGCCCTGACCGCAACCGCTGCTGGCTTTGGCGCGGCGGGGGGGGCTGCTGCAGGGGCCTTTTCGGCCTCTGGCGCCGCTTTGGGCGCGGATTCGGGGGCCTTGGCCGGGGCTTCGGCGGTTTCACCATCCTGAACAAGCAGGGCGATCGGGGTGTTGACCTTGACCCCCTGGGTGCCTTCGGCAATCAGGATCTTGCCCATCACACCTTCGTCCACCGCCTCGAATTCCATCGTGGCCTTGTCGGTTTCGATCTCGGCAAGGATCTGACCGGATTTCACCGAGTCGCCTTCCTTGACCAGCCATTTTGCAAGCGTGCCTTCCTCCATCGTCGGGGAAAGTGCGGGCATCAGAATTTCAGTTGCCATAAGTTTATCCCCCCTCAGGCGTAAATGTCGGTCCACAATTCGGACAGCGCGGGCTCGGGGCTTTCCTTGGAAAACTCGGCCGCTTCGTTGACGATGGCCTTGATGTCCTTGTCGATCGCCTTCAGGTCATCCTCGGTCGCATGTCCGCCTTGCACCAGCAGGTCGCGCACATGTTCAATGGCGTCCTTTTCGTCGCGCATCTTTTGCACCTCTTCGCGGGTGCGGTATTTCGCAGGGTCCGACATCGAGTGGCCGCGATAGCGATAGGTCATCATTTCAAGGATGTAAGGGCCCTGGCCGGCACGACAAACCGCCACCGCCTTTTCGCCCGCAGCCTTGACCGCCAGCACATCCATGCCGTCAACGGCCTCGCCCTTGATGCCATACGCGGCACCACGTTCCCACAGGGACGGCGATTTGGTCGACCGCTTCATGCTGGTGCCCATCGCGTACTGGTTGTTTTCGATCACGAAAACCACCGGCAGGTTCCACAGTTCGGCCATGTTGTAGGTCTCATAGACCTGGCCCTGGTTTGCCGCGCCATCGCCGAAATAGGCGAAGGTTACGTTGTCATTGCCCATATACTTGTCGGCAAATGCCAGCCCCGCACCCAGCGGGACCTGAGCGCCCACGATCCCATGGCCGCCATAGAAATGCTTTTCCTTGGAGAACATGTGCATCGAGCCGCCCTTGCCCTTGGAGTATCCCCCCTCGCGCCCGGTCAGTTCGGCCATGACCCCCTTGGGGTCCATGCCGCACGCCAGCATGTGCCCGTGGTCGCGGTAGGATGTGATGCGTTTGTCACCGTCCTTTGCCGTGGCCTCAAGGCCGACGACCACCGCTTCTTGTCCGATGTACAGGTGGCAAAACCCGCCGATCAGCCCCATTCCGTACAACTGGCCCGCTTTTTCCTCGAACCGTCGGATCAGCAGCATTTCGCGGTAATATCCAAGCAATTCGTCACGCGATATATTGGATTTCTCCGGTGTCTTCCGCGGTGCCACGGCAGGCCCTCCCTCGACGGCTAAAGTAGTTTAGGGGTAAACTATCGACGCACCATCGGCTAATCAAGGAAAATCGCCTGTCGCGCGCCTGCTGCGGCCTGCGTATTTGGTCAACAGGGGCGGTAATCCATGGGGACCGGCAGCCTGATCCAGCGCGGTGGCAGGGCCGGATCTGGGGTGGCGTGACCGGGCGATTTGTGTCGCGATATGGCACGCCGATATCACGCCGGGTCGCCGGTTTGCTTGCGACCGACCCTCTGGTCCGACTGTGGTTTTGCCGAGAATTAAAGGGGCATGCACCGCGCGGTAGGTCAGCGCACGGGCGTTTGCGGGCCTGCCGGGTTCAGTGCGTCACGACCTCGTCGGCGCGCAGATACCCCAACACGTCACGGGCGCGTTCGTCCAGCAGGTCAAGATCGAGCGAACTGTCGGACATGCGCTGTGTCTGGTTCGTCAAGTTGGCCAGTTCCCGCGTCAGCTGGTCGCGTTCCAGGGTCAGGGCCTCGGTCTCGGCCTTGATCGCGATCCGGCGGAACATGCCGTGATCGCCCTGCACGGCGGCAAAGGTGAAATAGCTGCCCGCAACGAACAGCAACATGAATATGAAGGCTGCCCCAATCGGTGGGCGTGTCTGATGTCCGGTCATGCTCTGCCTATTGCGCGGGTCTTGATGCCTGCGTGCGGCGACTATGGCACAGAAGATCCGGTATGGGAATCCCGGAGTCTGGGGCAAAAACCATGATTTGACGCGAAACCGTGCTGCGACGTCCCTGATCCAAAGGGATTGCCCGGCACGGGGGCGGCGGTGCTAGGATGTGGAAATCGGAGGAACCGCCATGCATCATTTGCCCCGCCACGTGCTGACCACCCATGAGGTGACCAATCAGCCCGACCCGATCGCGCGCGACCTGTGGCAATCCGACCCCGCACTGCGGCACTGGGCTGGGGTGGCGGGGGCGGATGTGACGGCATTGTCTGCGTTCGGGGCCGCCGCAGGGGCAGGTGCCATGCGCGACGCCGGGAGGGCGGCGAACCGGCACCCGCCAGAATCGCAGCTGTTTGATCGCGGTGGGCGCCGTCTGGACGAGGTCGCGTTTCATCCGGCCTATCACGACCTTATGGAACTGGGCAAAGCCGCAGGCTATGCCTCGGTCGCGTGGGAAGGCGGGGCCGGTGGCCATGCCACCCATGCCGGGCTCGTCTATGGGCTTAGCCAGATCGAGCCCGGCGTGTGTTGCCCGCTGACCATGACCTATGCTGCGATCCCGGCGTTGCGGGCGGCCCCGGATCTGTCGGCGCAGTGGCGGCCCCTGCTGATGGCGCGCGCGCATGACCGCGCAAGCCTGCCGATTGCCGCAAAACGCGCGGCCACGCTGGGAATGGCGATGACCGAAAAGCAGGGCGGGTCGGACGTGCGGGCAAATGCGACAACGGCACGGTCTGAGGCGGATGGCTGGCGGTTGACCGGGCACAAGTGGTTTTGTTCGGCACCAATGTCGGATGGCTTTTTGACCTTGGCACAGGCGCCCGGCGGGCTGACCTGTTTTCTGGTACCACGCTGGACACCGGACGGCCTGCGCAACCCCATCCACCTGATGCGATTGAAGGACAAGCTGGGCAACCGGGCCAATGCATCGGCGGAAATCGAATACCACGACGCCCATGCTGTTCCCTTGGGCGACATTGGCGACGGGGTGCGCACGATTGTCGAAATGGTGCACCACACGCGGCTGGATACCGCCATCGCCCCCGCTGGCTTGATGCGCGCTGCCTTGGCCGAGGCGCTGTGGTGGTCGGCGGGGCGCGTGGCCTTTCAACGGCGTTTGATCGACCAACCCCTGATGCGGGCGGTTCTTGCCGATCTTGCGCTGGAAGCCGAGGGCGCGCTGGCGCTGGGGATGCGGGTCGCGCGGGCCTTTGACGACCCCGATCAGCGGGCATTTGCCCGGATCGCGGTGGCGGTGGCCAAGTTCTGGTCCAACAAACGCTGCGTCTGGATGGTGGCCGAGGCGATGGAGTGTCTGGGCGGCATGGGCTACGTCGAAGACACGCCAATGCCGATGCTGTACCGCGAGGCCCCCTTGAACGGGATCTGGGAAGGATCGGGCAATGTGATATGTCTGGATATCCTGCGCACTCTGGCGCGCGATCTTGCGGCATCGGCGGCCTTGCAGTCGGAACTGGACGCAGCCCAAGGCGTGGACCGCCGCTATGACGCAGCCTTGCGCGACCACCGCGCCCGGTGGCCCACGATCCCGCCCGAGTCCGAGGCCCGGTGGTTTGCCGAACGCCTTGCGGTCTTGCTGACGGCCTCGGTCTTGATCCGCGACGGGACTGCCGCGGTGGCGGACGGATATGTCACGACACGCGTCGAGGGCGCGCGGGGGCATGTCCCGGGTGCGGTGTCCGGGTTGGATGTCGACGCGATCCTGGCCCGCCAGATGTGATGGCGTTGCAAGGCATTGACGCAAAACGTGATATCAAGCGGGGGTGCCGGATGTCCGGATTTCTGGTAACTTCCTTGAAAAGCAGCAAAAAACAAGAGGTCGCGATGCGCAGCGATGCCGCCTTGGTCCTCGGGGCAGGGGAAGTCTGATATGTGCCGTTGGGCCGCCTACACCGGAACTCCGATATTTCTGGAAGATATCGTGTCCAGTCCCGGCCATTCGCTGATCCGCCAAAGCCATTGCGCCAGCGAATGCAAGACCGCGATCAATGCGGACGGTTTTGGGAT
>JAUSPL010000309.1 GCA_030656535.1 Gemmobacter sp. | reverse complement strand
ACGCCGTTATGGGCGAGGCTGATCTCTCCGGGTTTCGCGCCGCGCCCGCCGCCGATGATCGCGGCCATGGAGGCGGTGTGGTGGGGGTCGCGGTAGGGGCGGGTGCGGGAGATGCCCCCTTCGGACAGGAGGCCCGCCAGCGAGTGGATCATCGAGGTTTCCAGCGCCTCGACCGCCGACAGCGGCGGCAAGATTCCGGGCAGGCGGGCGGCCAGCATGGATTTTCCCGACCCCGGGCTGCCGACCATCAGCAGGTGATGCCGACCGGCTGCGGCGATTTCCAGCGCGCGTTTGGCGCGTTCCTGGCCTTTGACATCGCGCAGGTCGCGCGACGAAGGTGCCAGCAAGACCTCGCCGGCTTCGGCAGGTGTCAGCGGCATTTGACCCGTATAATGACGAACGACCTCGGACAGCGTCGACGCGCCCAGCACCTGCGTTGCGCCCACCCATGCGGCCTCGGCGCCACACTCGCGCGGACACAGTAGGATGCGGTCACATTGGGCAGCCGCCATGGCGGCGGGCAGGGCACCAATAACCGGGATCAGCCGGCCATCCAGTGACAACTCTCCCAACGCCACGGTCCCTTCAATGGCATCCCGGGGCAGGATGTCCAGCGCCGCCAGCAAAGCCAGCGCCACCGGCAGGTCAAAATGCGAGCCTTCTTTGGGCAAGTCGGCAGGTGACAGGTTCACGGTGATGCGTTTGGACGGCAGCGCGATGGACAGCGCGTTCAGCGCAGCGCGTATGCGCTCGCGGGCTTCGGACACTGCCTTGTCGGGCAGACCCACGATGGAAAACGAGGGCAGCCCCGGAGTGATCGCGCATTGCACTTCGACAAGCCGCGCCTCGACACCCTCGAACGCCACCGTATGGGCCTTGGCCACCATGATCGTCTCCCTTACCCAATGGTTAACGGGTAGGCGGGATTGGTTTAAGAAAGGTAAACGCCGAGCCGATCCGAGCATGATGAACAGGGCCCCAATCAAGGGCGCAAGCTCTTGCATCACCGGGCCATCTGCAACAAGTTGCGCTCGGGTTTCAGAAAGGACGTCCATGCGCCCCTTGCGCGGTATCGCCTACAAATTGGCCTCGGTGGTCATGTTCATCACGATGGGCGCGTTGCTCAAGGCGACGTCAGTTCATGTCCCGCCCGGAGAAATGGTGTTTTTTCGGGCGATTTTCGCGCTGCCGGTCATCCTGTTCTGGCTTTGGATGCGGCGTGAACTGTCGCTTGGGGTGCGGACCGCCAATCCTTGGGGGCATTTCTGGCGCGGCGTCATGGGCACGACCTCGATGGGGCTGGGGTTTGCCGGACTGGGACTGTTGCCGTTTCCCGAGGTGACGGCCATCGGATATGCGGCTCCGCTGCTAACCGTGGTTTTTGCCGCGATGTTTTTGTCTGAACGGGTGGGCATATTTCGGATAAGCACAGTTGGGCTGGGCATGATCGGGGTTCTGATCGTGCTGTCGCCGCGTCTGACGGTGGGGGCAGAGGTCGGGTATCGCGAGACGCTCGGCGCAATGCTGGTGCTGATGGGGGCCGTGTTTGGTGCATTGGCACAAGTCACGGTTCGCAAGCTGGTGGCGACCGAACGAACCTCGGTGATCGTGTTCTGGTTTTCGATCACGGCTGCCGTGCTGTCGCTGATCACGATCCCGTTTGGATGGGTCGTTCCAACACCGGCTGAATTGGTCTTGCTTGTATCAGCGGGTCTTTTGGGTGGGGTCGGTCAGATCCTGCTGACCTCGGGCTACCGCGAGGCAGATGCCTCGGTTGTGGCACCGTTCGAATACGCATCGATGCTGTTTGCGCTGGGGATCGGGTATTTCGTCTTCGGCGAGGTGCCGACGCTGACGATGCTGGGTGGCGCTGGAATTGTCATTCTGGCGGGCATCGTGATCATCTGGCGCGAACGCAGGCTGGGCCTTGAACGGGCAAAGCAGCGCAAGGCGATGACGCCCTGACGCAAAAGGGGAAAGTTTTCCTATACAACCGGGCTCATTCGGTGTAGGAGGCCCGCTTGGGTGCCAGAGTCCGGCAACCGCGGCGAGGAGGCCGGCGGGAAAAGGGAACAGGGCGCCATGACCCCGGGGTCACAAGATGGCCCCCTTTTCTTGAAAGACCACTATGACACTTGATACTGGTATTGCCGCGCCTTTGGCTGCGGCCCTTTCTGCCAAGGGCTATGACGCCCTGACCGCCGTTCAGTCCGCCGTTCTGGTGCCTGAACTTGCTGGCCGCGACCTTTTGGTTTCGGCTCAGACCGGGTCGGGCAAGACTGTTGCTTTTGGTCTGGCGATCGCACCCGAGTTGTTGGCCGAAGGTTTGAACCTTTCTGTTGCGCCGCGCGCCCTTGTCATCGCACCGACGCGTGAACTTGCCTTGCAGGTGCGGCGCGAATTCGAATGGCTTTATGCCGGAACCGGGGCGCAGGTTGCGTCTTGTGTGGGTGGTATGGACTACCGAACCGAAAAGCGCGCGCTGGACCGTGGTGCTGCGATTGTCGTAGGGACCCCGGGTCGTTTGCGCGATCATATCGAGCGTCGTTCGCTAGACTTGTCGGCCCTGCGCGCTGCAGTGCT
>JAUSPL010000302.1 GCA_030656535.1 Gemmobacter sp. | reverse complement strand
CAGAGATGGGCGTAGTGCAGCACCATGCGCCGCAGACCCCAGTCGCCGGGCGTGCCGGTCCAGGAGACCGACTGACCCGAAACGCTGAAGTTCGCGGGCGTCGCCGCGCCGAACAGCGCCGAGACCTGCGTAGCGGCCGTGGCGGTCTTGTCCGCGGTCCCGGCATAACCCGCAGCCGGAGAACAGGTGATCCGGCCCCGCCAGGGGAATGCAGGCTGGCCCGTCTCCGCGGGGTTGTCGGAATACGGGTTCGGCAGGCTGTTGCCGGGCGGCACGTCCATCAGGATGCCATAGGTGGAAAGCCCCAGTTCCTCGAAGACCACGTAGGCCGTGCCGCGATAAGCCGGCGTGCTGGCGGCCCCCGGCCGCCTGAAGCGACGTGCTTGCAGCGGATTGACCTTGACCAAAGGAAACTTGCCCGAAAGCGCCGTCTCGAAGGCCCGATGATAGGGCCCTGTCGGCTCGAAGACGATCCGGGCAACTGGCGTCTGGGGCCATCAATGGTCTTGCCGTCAATCAGCCGGTGCAACAGGTTCAGCACATGGGTCTTGGTCTGCACGCCGCCTTCCAGTGCCAGTTCCACGGCGGTCAACACGGCCTGTTCATCGTGATGCAGAACCAATGCCAGAACGTCGACCATCTCGCGGTCTCCACCCGGTCGTCGCAACATGTGATCCTGCAACTGCCTGAAGCCATTTGGCAATTCTGCGAACGGGGCGCCATTGCGAAGGGCACCCGGCTTGCGTTGAACCACAGCCAGATAATGCCGCCAGTCGTAGATCGTCCTCGATGGCAAATCATGAGACCGCTGGATCAGCCGCCGATGCTCACACAAGATCTGTCCTTCGGCGGCGACAACCAGACGCTCGTGCGTAAATCCTCAGGCTGACCGGGCGATTGGCGAAGGATGCCGGAACGCTGTAGCGATTACATCAAAGCTGATCAGGCAGGTCGGCGACACGCGCTTGCTCTTCTCGACGAAGTCGTCAAAAGCCTGCGGCAGCGGCATCAGTGCTGCCTGCGGCTGCGCTCTGAGCGACCCTTCACCGAGGCCCAGAGATCGTCGAGCGACAGATACCGCTCGATCCGGCCGGTTGAACCATTCGGACGACGCCCGCCCGTTCCGCTCACCCCGGCTCACATCCACCTTCCAACAACGTGATCAAGGGAAAGCTGCTGGAGAGCGACATCTTGGTCGAGCAGTCGGGCCACGACTCCAAGCAGCAGTTCTCCAGTTCGCCCTCGCTATGGCAAACGGTCGTCGACGCGATCATCGAAGCCTTCGACGCTCACACGTCGATGAGCAAGGAGGCGCTCGATCCCACCGAGGTCCGTGAAGGCTTGATCGATGTCCTGCTGGGCCCCGGCCAGCTCTACGAAGCGCTGCGCCGGAAGGGTGGAATGGGGAGCGGGCGGGGCGGTAAGCATTGCAAGGCGACAAAACCCGGTCGTCGAACCCTGTCGCACCCAATAGCTTGGCCGGATTGCGGGTTGTTTGGCGGGTATCCCCAAAAAAATCTCAAAAAAACTTAGTGATATCAATGGATATTGGCGGAAGGGGTGGCCGCCATAGGCACTTCCAGCGGCTTCCGTGTCTTTCCGTAAACACCTTGATTCAATGAACTTTTCTTCCTTCCCTTGTCCTGCACTTTCCGGCATATTCCGCGTCAATCCACGTTTGAGTGGGGGATATGACGGGGGATGCTTAAATGGCGACTACGGGACTTAGGAAACCGCAAAAAGCTTTGTCACCCCGCTTTGTGGAGACAGTGACCGAACCGGGCAAGCACTTCGACGGGCAGGGCTTGTTCCTTCGCGTGCAGCCCAACGGCGCGAAGCAATGGGTGCAACGCATCACCATTCGCGGCAAGCGTTGCGAACTCGGGCTGGGTAGTCCCCCCGCTATCAGCTTGGCAACCGCTCGCAAGCTTGCGCTGGAAAACCGGGGCAAGGCTATGCTGGGCCGTGACCCGTTGCAAGAAAAGCGGGACGCCCGCTCTGGGCTGACCTTTGAAGCGGCTGTTGAAGAATACCTGGCCGCGAAGCTGGATGAATTCCGCAACGAAAAACACAAGAAACAGTGGGTAGCGACACTCAGCACATACGCGCTTCCGATGCTGGGAGCGAAGCTTGTTTCGGAACTCACTGTGCAGGACTTGCTGCGCGTGCTTGAACCCATCTGGATCGGGAAAACCGAAACTGCATCCCGCCTTCGCGGGCGCATCGAAAACGTGTTGTCATGGGCGACGGTGGCGGGGCATCGGAAGGGCGACAATCCCGCGCGCTGGCGTGGCAACCTGTCCGAACTACTGCCCAAGCCTGACAAAGTGGCGAAGGCCGACAATCAACCTGCGCTGGCACTGGGCGATGTGACGCGATGGTGGCACGACCTATGCCAGCGCGAAGGCATGGCTGCGCGGGCGCTCGAATTCCTGACCTTGACCGCCGCGCGCTCGGGCGAAGTGCGGGGCATGACATGGGATGAAATCGACTTCGTGGGCCAAGACAAAACCGACGCAAAGCACATTGCGACAACTGCGATTTGGACCATTCCGGCTTCACGGATGAAG
>JAUSPL010000293.1 GCA_030656535.1 Gemmobacter sp. | reverse complement strand
GCCAGTTGGGCTATCTTGGCGGTGATCTTGGCCGCGTCGTTGACGGTGCCCTCGTAGGCCAGGCCCGCGCGCGACACGATCGAGGGGCCCCGGGCGACGACGATACCGACAGCGTCGGCAAGCGTGGCGTTAACGGGATACAGAAGGACCGCAGCGGCGACCTGCGCACCGTCCGCGCCAGTCGCTGCCGACAGGGTGTATTTGCCGTTGGCGGTGATCCGGCCAAGCACGGCACCGGAGGGGTAGTTGGTACCAATCAGCAGGGTGACCACCTCGCGGGTGTAGTTCGGGTTGACCTCATATTTGAGGACGACGCCCATGCTGGGCGGTTCCGTCAGGACGGGCATTGGTCAGTCTTCATGGTTTGGGGGTGGGGAAGGAGAGGGAAGCAGACGCTGGAGGGACCATTCTTGGGTTAGGCTTTCTGGAGAGATACTTGGGAGTCCACAAAACTGAAAGATTACATCTGGAAAACACCAGACGATTGCTCAATTGCCATTCCCGTCGCCAGCTACCAATGGGATAGCCACTTGGACAAAACCCTCCCTAACGGGCTATCGACCTATCTACCTCAGCGTAGCTTTGCGGAAGAACTCGGTCTGGTGAACCGGTCTGAAGATTTCTGTAGCTGGTACCGCAATTCCGGTGACGAAGTGTTCAAGGTCTTTAGGAGCGGCGAGGACCAACAGGCTGGTGTTGTGATTGAAGCTGATGCTTTCGATGACTATCTGGCTACACAGGACCTGGAGGCGGTTTGGTTGCCCGACCCGCCTCCACAACCTGATCAGTTCCATCGGCTCAGGTCCTGATCTTCGCCGCACCGAGGGGGGCAAAATTGGATGCCGATAAGGGGTCAAGATTCGGCGCCGATTGACAATGCGGCGGACATAGGCGTCGATAACTGGCGCGGTTCAGACGGCACCCGCCGGCCCGATGCTGACCCATGTCTATGATATCGCTGGAGTAACGCAAAAACTTGGGCATGGTACCAAGATGGATGGCCGCCTTCTCACTCAGGAATTTGCGAACAAAGGGAAACTCACCCCAAGTGCCCAAGCCAGGCATATCCCGAGGCCCATTCCTGCTGCGATTGCTCCGGATTGCCGCCCGATCCACCGCCCCATCAGTCCGTGGACCAGAAAGAACAGCACGAACACCGGCAGTACGATCAGCACAAAGGTCAGATTCTCCGGATCCAGCATGGCCGCGATCCCAAGAGACAAGAAAAGCAGGATACGTGCGGTGAACCTTCGCCAAAGAGCGCTCCGACCGGCTTGGGTCACGTAGCTGTCAGCGACCATGAACGGGATGGTGCCCAGGCAAAGCGCCGCAATGATCGGCAGGCGCTCGGGCGTTGGCCAAAAGCTTGCAGCATATCGGTCAAGCGCGAGTCCAAAGACGAATATCCCCCATAGCGTTAGGGCAGCAACCGGCAGGATTGGCAGGCCCCAACGCATGCCTGACCATTTACCAAGAATGGCAACCTGCAAGGTGCCGAACACGGCCAAGTGCAGCATGACGTAGTCCGCTACGAGAACGGGCAGGAAGTTCTCATAGAATGGTGTGATCAGAAGGGGCGCGACGACCGCAGGCCCTAGCGTAGCCAGCAGGAACCGGCGGGTCGAAATCTGCGGCGCGGCCGGCCTTTTGGGCAGCAAAGAAACAATCGGGTAAAAGCCCGTTACGATGCCTGCAAGAAGCGCCAGAATCCACCATCCCCGGTGGCCCGCCGCAACCACCCAGTCGTCCCGCGCAAAGGTCGCATCCAGCCAGTCGCGCGCCTCGTCAACGGCGGTGGGGCTAAACAGAACCCCCACATGTTCAACCGCAGGGGCAACCACGGCGCGCCGGGTGACGCTGCCCGACACGGCAAGATCGCCTTCGCCCGTGTTCGGATCAACCAGATGGACCGCGTCAAGGCCCGCCTTTCGCAGAAAACTCTCCCATTGTCCCGAGATGACCAAAAGGCGCGCAGGCTCCTCCGCTGTCACGGCTTGCGAAAACATTGAAATCGCGACCACTGCTTCGACTGGTTGCCCGGCCTGCGTCTCGGCAATGCTGGCGCGCACGATGATATCCGTGGCCATCGAGTGCCCAAGGAGCGCAATCTGTTCGGCCTCTGGCAATGTTCGGGCGGCAGCGATCACGCGGCGAGTCTCTGCCACCAAGAGGGCGGTTGTGCCATCTACCGAGGTCACGTCGCCCGACATCGGGATTGGGTTTCCTCCGTGACCCTCGAAGTCAAAGGCAAACACCCGGTAACCAGCTTGCGCCAGCGGGAGGGAATAGGCCTGCATGATCTGGCGGGACCCAGCAAACCCATGCGCCACGACGACAATGGGGCCATTCTGCTTTGGCAGCTTGTAGAGCGTCACCGGCGTGGTGCCAGCGTCGAAGGACGTAATTTCCAACCCCGCACGCTCGCGCTCCAGCTGCCAGATCGAGAGAGCGATCAAAACAACCGCAACAATCCCGATGACCAACTGTTTGCGGGATGTGTTCATGTCAGGCTATCCGATAACACCCAAGGAATTCGGACCATAGCTCTCGAGCCACAAGCGGGTTTCAGTTGGCAAGGCAATTCATCGCATTCCTCTCGGAGCGTCTCTTTCCTTTC
>JAUSPL010000292.1 GCA_030656535.1 Gemmobacter sp. | reverse complement strand
GGGTAAGGGTGTCGCGGGGAACATTTGCCTCGGCGGCCGAGCTTGCGGTGCTGGCAGGGGGCAATGCGGTGGCGATCGGGGATGGGTCCACGGACCGCTGGGAAGTCTTTCAATACGCCAATGCAGCGCCGGTAGAGCCCGGGGTGTGGGAACTGCAATTGCGGCTGCGGGGACAGGCGGGCACGGATGGTATTGTGCCAGAGGTCTGGCCTGCGGGTTCGGTGGTCGTGGCGCTGGATCGGGCGGTGGAGCAGATCACGTTTGCGCCGGGCAACCGGGGTCTTGCGCGGCACTATCGGATCGGGACGGCGGCACGTGGCTATGACGATCCGGCGGTGGTTCACCGGGTCGATGCTTTTGCGGGCGTTGGTCTGCGGCCATATGCGCCTGCGCATCTGCGGCAGACTGCCGTCGCTTCCGGTGATCGGTTCACATGGGTCCGTCGGACACGGGTGGACGGAGACAGTTGGCAATCCGAGGAAGTTCCGCTGGGCGAGGCATCCGAACGCTACCGCGTGCGCGTGATGCAAGGTTCGGTGGTCAAGCGCGAGGTGGATGTAACCGTGCCGGAGTGGGTCTATCCGACCGCGCAACGGGCGGCGGACGGGGTTTCGGGCGCGTTGCGTCTGGAGGTGGCACAGGTGTCGGACAGATATGGTCCGGGGCCGTTCAAGGGGATTGAACTGGATGACTGAGACAACACGGTTGGATTTGCCGCTGCTGGTGCCAAGTCAGGCGCAAAAGCATGTGACAGTCAACGAAACGGTCCAGCGGCTGGACGGGCTGGTGCAGGCCGTGGTGCAAGATGCGGGACAGGTGACACCGCCCGGTGCCCCGGTGGAGGGTCAGGTCTGGATCGTCGCTACGGGGGCGGTGAATGGGTGGGCCGGGTGGGACGGTGATATGGCAATGGCGGTCGAGGCGGGATGGCTTCGTTTGACGGCACCGGTGGGAACCCGGGTCTGGGATCTGGGCGCGTCGGTGCTGCGGGTGCGCTTGGCGGCGGGATGGCAGGATTTGGCGCAGGCGATGGGAATCGCGAACGCGGCGTCGCTTGGGTCCGGCGTGTTTCCTGCACTGGGCATCGGGGCCGCGACGGACGCTACCAACAAGTTCGTGTTTCGCGGCACCAACATGCTGATGGATTCTCCCACATCGATCGACGTCACGTTGAACAAGTCGCTGGCTGGGAATGACGCCAGCCTGTCGTTCAAGAACGGCTTCAGCCCGCGCGCCTTGATCGGCTTGATGGGCAATGACGATCTTACCGTCAAGGTTGGCGACACCATGCGCGAAGCCGTGCGGATCAACCACCGCTCGGGAAGGGCGGTGTTCCGTCGGGTGCAGAACGGGTTGCGCCCGTTCGATGTCGTACAACGTCGCCATGTCGCCGAATCTGCTTGGAAACCAAGTGTTGCCGCCGTGGGAATCAACGGCTGGCAGGCGATTTGCTGGTCCCCGGAACTTGCGATCTTTTGCGCCATCTCGTCTACTGGGGTCGGAGATCGGGTGATGACCAGCAGGGATGGTGTGATCTGGACTGCAAGGGTGTCGGCGGCGGATCATGCCTGGCAGTCAGTGTGCTGGTCCCCCGAACTTGGGCGGTTCTGTGCCGTAGGATCAAGCGGGACCGGACAGAGGGTGATGACAAGCCCGGATGGCATCACATGGACCATCCGGACATCGGCCGCAGACAACGATTGGCGCGCAGTTTGCTGGGCACCTGAACTGGGGCTGTTTTGCGCTGTCGGCAGCAGCGGAACCTCTGTGAACCGGGTTATGGTGTCCCCTGATGGAGTTACGTGGTCTTTGGGCGTATCGGCGTTGAACCTTGCCTGGCGATCCGTCTGCTGGGCGCCAGAACTGGGGCTGTTTTGCGCGGTCGCGTCGAGCGGGACCGGAAACCGTGTCATGACCAGTCCGGACGGCGTGAACTGGACCTTGCGGTCCGTTCCGGTCGACAACGGATGGCGCGAGGTCTGTTGGGCCCCTGAATTGGGCTTGTTTTGCGCCGTCGCCATGGCGGGTTTGAACGACCGGGTGATGACAAGCCCGGACGGGGCTAACTGGACGATCCGCGCATCATCGGTGGACAATGCCTGGAACTCGGTCATCTGGGCGCCGGAGCTGGGGTTGTTTGCCGCTGTAGCGTCAACCGGGGCAGGAAATCGGGTTATGACCAGCCCGGATGCAATCGTCTGGACCACGAGAGCCTCGGCAGAAGACAACGGGTGGCAATCTGTCACTTGGGCGCCGCAGTTGCGGTTGTTCGCTGCGGTGGCGTCGACCAGTGGCGGCGCCAACCGTGTCATGACGTCGGTGTCTGGAAACAGCTTCAGCTGGAGAGCATGAAATGCAGGTAAATGATCTGGTCCATCGCAACGAAGTCCGCCCGTTTACTGCCGCCTTGATACAGGCATTTTCCGACGGGTCGAACGTACAGCTTGAACCGTATGATCCCGACATCTGGGCGCTGATCCTGTATGAAGAAGGTGGGCAGGGGTGGTGGCCAATGACCGATCTTTTACCGGACAGGACCTGAACCGATGCGGCCGGTCTTGCACAGCGATCTGGTCGCGGTGTCACGCGCTTTGCACGCGGTCCCCGAGGCCAGGCGCGGAGGCGTCTGTCGGGTCATCCTTGCGCAGGCGCGATGGGCAGATGCCTACCGCGCGGCGCTGGGCCGGGCGCATCCTGACTGGGGTGATGGAAGTCTGGCGGCAGCGGCAGCCTGTCACCCGCAGTCGCGCGAGCCCTTCTTGAGCGACCCGGAATATTTGCACTGTCTTTGGGTCCTGGTGACTGTGCTGTTGCGGCGCGCTGGGCGTCATCAAGGTAAAAAAATGCCTTTGGCTGATCTTTGAGCGTGAGCCTGCGGGCCTATGTGATAGAATAAGGTATGTGAAGGAGCCTTGCCATGCTGGAAACCCGTGGAAAACTTGCTGCCATTGATCCGGTCTGGG
>JAUSPL010000278.1 GCA_030656535.1 Gemmobacter sp. | reverse complement strand
GTACAGGGGCTGGCGCCCCCATGGTGGATGCGGCTGCGATTGATGCTGACCGCGGTCGTGCTGGCGTGTCTGGCGGTTCTGGTGATCTGAGACACATGGCCCTGGCCAGGCGGCAGTCGGAACAACCCCGCGATAATGGTGTTTTGCCGTGCGTAATTTTGTGTGGGCGGTTTCCGTCCGCGCCGTCTCGGGATAGAGCGGGGGGACAAAGTCAGGGGATGCCAATGCCAGAGTTGTTTGCCTACACCGATGGGGCCTGTTCGGGGAACCCGGGCCCTGGGGGCTGGGGAGTGCTGATGCTGGCGCGCGAGGGCGCAACCGTCGTCAAGGAACGCACCCTGAACGGCGGCGAGGCCGACACCACGAACAACCGCATGGAACTGATGGCTGCGATTTCCGCGCTGGAGGCCTTGGCGCGGGACACGGTGATCACGATCATCACCGACAGCGCCTATGTGAAGAACGGCGTGACGCTGTGGATCCACGGCTGGAAGAAAAAGGGCTGGCGTACCGCCGATGGCAAGCCGGTCAAGAACATCGACCTCTGGCAACGGCTCGAGGCCGCCCAGGCGCGCCACAAGGTGCGGTGGGAATGGATAAAGGGGCACGCAGGCCACCCGGAAAACGAACGCGCTGATGAACTGGCGCGCGAAGGCATGGCTCCGTTCAAGGCGCGGCGGGCATGACACTGCTGGCATTTCTTGACCATGCTGCGGTCTTTGTCTTTGCATTGACCGGCGCGCTGGTGGCAAGCCGCGCGCAGCTGGATGTCGTCGGATTTGTCTTTATTGCGTGCCTGACTGCGGTGGGTGGCGGCACCTTGCGCGATGTGATGCTGGACCGGGCCGTGTTCTGGGTGGCGGCCCCGCAGTTCATTGCTTTGGCTGCTGCTGCGGCGGTTCTGGTGTTCTTTACCGCGCACCTGTTGGAAAGCCGGTTGCGGGCGATCGAATGGCTTGATGCCTGTGCCCTTGCAGTAGCTGTCCCTGCCGGGGTGGGAGTGGCGCTGGGTCTGGGGCAGCATTTCGGGATCGTGCTGATCATGGGCGTCGCGACAGGCTGTTTTGGCGGTCTCATGCGCGACGTGGTCTGCAATGAGGTGCCGTTGGTCCTGAAACAGGGCGAGCTGTATGTGACGGCCGCTTTCGCAGGGGCAGGTGCCGCGTTGGTGTCACTTGCGCTTGGTGCAAACCAGGATGTCGCGCTTATGGCCTGTGCTGCCATGACGTTCGCGTTGCGGGCGGGGTCATTGGCATTTGGATGGCGGTTGCCGGTCTATCGCGGACGGCCACCGCGTCGATAGGCCCTGCAGGCCCCATCCCACATGCGGAAAGGGGATTGCGGGGCGTCTGCGCCGGACTATGCTTACCCCATGGCAAGACCCCGTTCTGTTCCCGATCAACTGATATTTGAAGCTGTTCATGCGCTGACCAGATTGGGTGGCGCCAAGGCGGTAACTTTTGGGGCGGTGGCTGAAAAGGTCGGGTTGGCGGCGTCCACGCTGGTTCAAAGATATGGGTCGGTCGATGGCATGACGCGTGGTGCGCAAGCGGCGGCCTGGACCCGGATGGAACACGCAACCGCTGCCGCCGTCGCAGACGCACCCATGACGCCCAAGGGGGCAGCGGCTTTGCTCAAGGCGCTGGCGACTGTGCCGATGCCGGCAATACCCGGTTCTGCGGATGATGCGCTTGTGGCCCGCGCCTTGGCGTGGCGCACCCAGGTGGAGGCGTCGTTGGCCGTGCGTCTGGGGGGCGGTGTTGAGGGGCGCGAGGGGGCGGCGATCTTGTTCGCGGCCTGGCAGGGACAGATGCTGTGGCTTGGGCGCGGCGCGAAGGGATTTCGCCTGCGCGACGCCGCACGGCGGTTGGGCGGGTAGGATCTGGCACTTGCCCTTGCTAAAAGGTGGTGGTGTGCCCCCCGGCGTTCGCCCGCAGATGTGCTTTACCGTGTGCGTTCGGCGGGTGGCGCCCGGTCGCGGGCGGTGACACACTAAGGCAAAGGTCTTGGCCGAGTTCGGTCCGCCATCCGTTTAAACAGGAGTTGTCCATGTCACAGTCCGCCACCCACAACCGCCACTTCGTGCTGGCCGAACGCCCCAAGGGCGAGCCGACATTGGCGACACTGCGGCTGGAAACCGCGCCGGTACCTGTGCCGGGACCGGGTCAGATGCTCTTGCGCACCGAATTCCTGTCGCTTGACCCCTATATGCGTGGCCGGATGAGCGCTGCGCCGTCTTACGCAGCGCCAGTGGCCGTCGGGGCGGTCATGGAGGGTGGCACAGTCGCGCAGGTTGTCACGTCGCATGTGGATGGCTTTGAGCCGGGCGACTGGGTGCTCAGCTTCAGTGGCTGGCAAGATTATGCCCTGTCAGACGGCCAAGGTGTGACGGCGCTGGGCCGTGACCCGGCGCATCCGTCCTGGGCGCTGGGCATCATGGGTATGCCGGGCTTTACGGCCTGGGCAGGCTTGACGCAGATCGGGATGCCGAAAGCGGGGGAAACGGTTTGTGTCGCCGCTGCGACAGGGCCAGTCGGGGCCACGGTGGGGCAGATCGCCAAGCTGATGGGCTGTCACGTCGTCGGTATCGCGGGGGGGCCGGACAAATGCGCCCACGCGGTCGACGTTCTGGGGTTCGATGCCTGCATTGACCATAAATCCCCCGATTTCGCGGCCAACCTGAAGGCCGCCGCGCCCAAGGGGATCGACGTCTATTTCGAGAACGTCGGCGGGGCAGTGTTTGACGCAGTATTGCCGCTGCTGAACACGGCTGCGCGCATTCCGGTCTGCGGGCTGATTTCGCAATACAACGCGACAAGCCTGCCAGAAGGCCCGGACCGCATGTCGTGGCTGATGGGTCAGATGTTGCGCAAGCGACTGACAATGCGAGGTTTCATCATATTTCAGGACTTTGGGCATCTTTACCCGGAGTTTGCCAAGGCGATGGGGGACTGGCTTGCTGCGGGCAAGATTCGTTACGTCGAAGAGGTTATCGAAGGATTGGAGGCCGCCCCGCAGGCGTTCATCGGGCTGTTGCGTGGCGAGAACTTTGGCAAGCGCGTGATCCATGTGGGCGGTGCGCGTTGACCGAGAAAAGCCGCAGTTGACCAAGGCCCGGTTCGCGCATGACGGTCCGGCGTGATGCCGGTCGCGCAACTGAGGTTCCGCCCCGGCCTGTTGGCTGGGGCGGAACCTCATTCCACAAGATCAGGTCTTGTCATGCGACCCTTGTCCTGCGCCGGGGGCCATCCATGGGCTGGGGCAAAGCGCTGACCTGTGCCTATACCTTTGGCGCCAGCCCGCCTTTGTCAGACGCGGTGGTCCCCGCGATCTGATTGCGCGGGTCCCTCAAGGGCGCGTTCATGCGGCGGTCATGCCGCCGTCCACGGTGTAGGCTGCGCCGTTGACATAGGCCGCGTCGTCCGAGGCAAGAAACGCCACCACACCGGCCACTTCCTCGGGTGTGCCATAGCGCTTCATCGGGATCGTGGCGGCAAAGCTTGCATGGACGGCGGCGGCGGCTCCGGGGCGGGCGCCCTCCTCGATTGATGCCATCATGCGGCTTTCAATGGGACCGGGGTTGATGCAGTTCACGCGGATACCTTGGGCACCCCATTCCGCCGCGGCTGCGCGGGTCAGGCCCAGAACGGCATGTTTGCTGGCGACATAGGCGCTAAGCCCCGGCGATCCCTTCAGCCCCGCCACGCTGGACGAATTGATGATGCTGCCGCGTCCGGCCTTTGCCATGACCGGGATGACCAGTTTCAGGCCAATAAAGATGCCTGTCACATTGACATTCATCACCTTGCGGAAGGCTTCGGTGGGAAAATCCGGAATTGGTGCGACGGGGCCTTCGATCCCGGCATTGTTGAAGAAGATGTCGATGGTTCCAAATGCCTTGACCGTCGCCGTGACGACGGCCGCAAACCCGGCTTCATCGGTCACGTCCGCTTCCACCACCAGAAGCCGTTCAGGGTCGGAAATTGCGGCGCGCAGCGGTCCGAAATCCGCGCCTGCCATGTCGGTGGCGGCAATGGTGGCACCGCGTGCCGCCAGCAATCGGGCGGTGGCGAGCCCGATGGCCCCTGCAGCCCCCGTGATAAGGGCGATCTTGCCGGTCATGGAATGGGTCATCTGGTATCCTTTCATATATGGCGAAGGTGCTTGTCAGTGTCGGTATAGGGTCCGCCCCGGTGATGCGCGGTCGGGTGACGGCAGGCATGTCGGGCCGCTTCTGGCCGGAACGGTCGGGGGGTAAGCCTGACCTGCGCACCCTGTCCAATGCCAACCTTATTGCGAGATCCTCGCACGGATTGTGGGGGGTACCTTGCTGCTTTTTTTGATCCGGCGCAGATTCCACCCGCGCGGCGGGCGCCCTGCACGACACGTCCTTTACGCACCGTGCGTCCGCGCACCGGGTGGTCAAGGGCCGCCTGAATTTCGCACACCAAAGCATCCTAGCCTGTAAGCAGCCCATCACCCACCACGATCTGCCGCCGACACACAGCTGCGATTTTTTCATCATGGGTCGAGATCAGAAAGGTCGTGCCTTCCTCGCGGTTGATCTCGGCGATCAGGTCCATCACCTGCAATGCGGACGCCCGGTCAAGGTTGCCTGTGGGTTCATCCGCCAGCACCAGTTCAGGGCTGTTCATCAAGGCGCGTGCCACGGCCACACGCTGCTTTTGTCCACCAGAAAGGTTGGCAGTCGGAAAGTTGATGCGATCCGCCAGCCCCATCCGCACCAGCAAGTCCTGCCCACGCGCGCGCGCTCTGACGGTCTCGCGTCCTTCGCGCACCGCGGTAGGAAAGATCACGTTTTCCAGCGCGGTAAAGTCGGGAAGCAGATTGTGGAACTGAAACACAAAGCCGATGTGCAGGTTGCGAAACTCGGTCAGAGCCTGGTCGCTGGCCCGCGTCAGATCGACCCCCAACATGGTGTGACTGCCCGAGGTCGGGTGCATCAGGGTGCCAAGAATGGTCAAAAGCGTGCTTTTGCCAGACCCGGACGGGCCCAGAAGCGCCGCCAGCTCGCCCGTCTGCATCGCAAGGTTCAGCCCGCGCAGCACCCGCGTTTCTGCGTCGCCCGACCCGAAGGTCTTGACCAGATCTTGTACCGACAACAGCGCCGTCATTGGCCGATGGCCGTTACAGGGTCCAGCCGAGCCGCCGCGCGCGCGGGCAAGATGGATGCCGCGATGGCCCCCAGCGTGGTCAGGATGATCGCCAACCCATAAGCGCCCTGGGTAATGTCGATTGGCAGCCCACTTTGCCCCGGGCCAAAGCTTTCGCGCGCCGGAAACGCCAATAACACGCCATAACCCGCTGCCGCGCCGAAAACCCCGCCCATCAATCCGATCAACGCCCCCTGGCTTACAAAGACGACCGTGACGAACCACCGCCCCGCCCCCATTGCCCGCATGATCCCGATTTCCGGGCGGCGCCGGTAGGTGGACAGCAGCAGCGCAGACGCGACACCTATGATGATCGTCAGCAACGCAAATGCCTTGAGGATATACCCCGTTTGCGCCTGTGCCCGCAGGGCCTCCAGCAGTTGTGCGGCCTGTTCCGTCCAGGACCTTGCGTCCAGCCCGGTCAGCGCCCGGATGCGCGGCGCCAGCGCGTCGGCTGCGTAAAGGTCGGCAAGCTTGATTTCCACTCGCGTGACCCCTTGTGGCATCTTGAACAGGGTTCGCGCTGTCGCAAGGCTTACATAGGCCTGTCGGCGGTCCGGCCCGCCCGAGCCCATTTCGTAGATGCCCGTGATGGTCAGCAACGCCTCAACCCCGCCCGAGCTTTGCAATCGCACTGTCTGGCCCAGACGCAGGTCCATATCTTCGACCAGCGTCTTGCCCAGCAGAACCCCACCCGCGCCAAGGCTGGCCGTCCCTGCCGTGATATAGCTGGCCAGATTGGCAATGACGGACTCGCGACCCGGTTCCAGCCCGTTGATCGACACCTGCGTGACCTGCGCGCCGCGGGTCAAGAACCCCGATCCATTGATCTGCTGCGAGGTGCCGATCACACCGGGCAGGGCCTCGATCAGCGGAATGAAGGCGGGCGTGTCCTTCAGTACCGCCGTCGCCTGCGACGAGGCTTCTTGGACCAAAAGCACGGTCCGCCCGTCGCTGGGCAGCACAAGCGCCGGATCGACAGCCTCGGCCTGAATGGTGATATGCGACATGTCGCCCGCGGTGCGGGCCATGATGAATTCGGCCAGACCCCCGATCAGGGCCGACATGAAGATGAAGATGAACACGCCGATGGCGACCCCGAACACCAGCAGGGCAGTCTGAGCCCTGCTGGCCGTCAAATAGCGAATGGCAATTTTCAGCGCATACAGCATCAGGGCGCAACCTTTACGGTCTGCCCGTCCGCCAGCCCCACCGCATCGCTGATCACAACATCACCCGCTGCCAGCCCGTCGGTCACGATCAGCCGGGCGGCGGGCCAGTCGATGACCTGAACCGGACGCAACTGCGCTTTGCCGTCGGTCACGACAAGAACGCCGTCGCCTGATATATTCCTGACGATGGCGGCGCGTGGCACTGTAATGGCCGATGCGCGGTCATCGACGGTGATGTTCGCGGTGACGGTCAGACCGATGGGCGCGGTCAAGGGCGCGTCTGGCGTCAACTTGATGGCAAGACCACCCGTGGTTTCATCGACCCGTTGCGACACGAAGCTGACGTGACCATCCAGGACGGCGGTATCGCCCGACAGTTGCAGCGCGGCGGGTTGGCCGACCTTGATCTGCCGCGCATAGGATTCGTCCACATCCGTTTCGACCACCAACTGTCCAAGGTCGGCAACCGTCATCAGCACCGTCGAAAGATCGACGATCTGCCCGGGCTCTGCTGCCAACGCCAGAACCGAGCCTGAAAGCGGCGCAGTGATCGAGTATTTCTGAAGCTGGATCTGCGCCTGATCCAGAAATGCGGTTGTCCGAGCGACTTCTTGCGCGGCGCTCTGGACCGCGCGTGCGGCACTTTCAAGAACAACACGCGCAGCATTGGCCCCCAACGCCTTGGTACGTTCATAGTTTGCTTCTGACTCGGCCTGGGTGACCAGCGCGGCATCAAGCCCGGCCAGAGCCTGTCGCACGACCGCCTGCTGCGCCTCAGGGTCGATCCGCGCAAGTGTGGTGCCGACCCGCACGATCTCACCATCTGCCACCAACACCTCGGACAAGGTGCCGGCAATCTGCGGACGTATGGTCACCGACCGAACCCCCGCTATGCGACCGTTGACTGCCAACACGCGGGTCACCGGGCCCAAGGTCGCCGTCTCGACCACCACCACGGCTGTGGGCTCTGCCCATGGTTGAAAATACAACAGCCCGGCCACCCCCGCCGCCAGCACAGCCCCCACAGCCCAGAGCCAAGGACCGCGCCTTGGCTTTGGCGCGGGGTGCATCTGCGGGATCGAGGCCAATACGGCAGGAACCATCGGCAGACCGGCCGTTGCGGGGGGCTGCGACTCCTGTCTTGTCTGCG
>JAUSPL010000265.1 GCA_030656535.1 Gemmobacter sp. | reverse complement strand
CCGCCGCTTCTGATGTTCGATGAGCCGTTGTCGAACCTTGATGCCAAGTTGCGGGTGGATATGCGGATCGAGATCCGGCAGTTGCAGCGCGCCAATGGCACGACCTCGGTGTTCGTGACCCACGATCAGGAAGAGGCGTTCTCGATTTCCGACCGGGTGGCGATCATGCACGCGGGCCAGATCATGCAGTACGACACGCCAGAGGTGCTGTATCAGCGCCCGGCCAATGAATTCGTGGCACGGTTTGTCGGGTTCGAAAACCTGATACCGATGCAGGTCACGGCGCGCGATGGTGCCAGCGTGACTGCGGTCGCGCAGGGGATTTCGCTGAACCTGTCGCAAGATGATTTCGGCGCTATCCCGGACAGCTTCACCCTTGCCACGCGGGCCGAGGGCCTTGCGGTTGCATACGACGGCATCCCCGCGACGTTGGGTTTGCGGACCTATCTGGGGCGGTCATATCAGTACCGGAGTGACACGCCCTTCGGTGCCTTGACGGCGACCGGCCCCCTGACCAGCCCCCTGGACGCGGGAACCAAGGCAGCATTGACCCCCGTTCCGTCCCAGTGCTGTATCCTGGCACGGGAATGAAGACCCTTTTCGTCAACGCGTTGCTGTTGCCCTGCACGCCCGGCATGCCGGTCATGCCACGCGGCTGGTTGCTGGTGGACGGTGACCGCATTGCGGGACTTGGGGTCGGGCCAGCCCCAGACACTGCCGGGGCGCAGGTGGTCGATCTGGGCGGTGACGTTTTGATGCCCGGCATGGTCAACCCGCACTCGCATCTGGCGATGTCGCTGTTCCGGGGCCTGGGCGAGGATGTCGACGACCGTCTGTACCGCTATATCCTGCCGCTGGAGCGGGGATTTGTCAGCCCGGACATGGTGCGCGCGGGCACGGCATTGTCGGCGCTGGAATCGATCATGGGCGGGGTCACCACAGTCGCCGATATGTACTATTTTGAAACCGAGGTCGCGGCGGTCTTGGATGCCTGCGGCTTGCGCGCGGTGGTCGGGCAGACGCTGGCCGACTTTGACCCGCCGGATCACAAGACCTGGGACGAGGGCTTTGCCCGCGTCGATGAACTGGTCGCGGCCTATGGCGACCACCCTCGCATAACGCCGTCCATTGCTCCGCATGCGCCCTATTCCACCGGGATTGCGGTGATGGAGAGGGTGGCGCGCTGGGCCGAAGACCACCCCGGCCTGCCGATCCAGATGCATGTGGGCGAAACAGATGCGGAAAACGACTGGGCCGCGCGGCATGGGCTGACGCCGGTGCAGGCAGTGGACCAGGCGGGTTTGCTGCGACCGGGGCTGATCTGCGCACATTCGCTGCATGTGTCGCCCGACGACATCGCCCGCATGGCCGAGGCCGGGGTGGGGGTTGCCCATAACGCACGCGCCAATGGCAAGGCGGGCCGTGGTATCGCGCCCGTCGTGGCGATGCGGGCTGCGGGCATTCCGGTGGGCATTTCCACCGATGGCCCGATGAGCGGCAATACGCTGGATCTGTTCGCGCAGTTTGGGCCGGTGTCGATGTTCCAGAAGCTTGCGGGTCATTCGCGCAAGCCGATGCCGTCTGTCGAGGTGATCCGCATGGCGACCCTGGAAGGCGCGCGGGTGCTTGGGCTGGACGGGCGGGTGGGGTCGCTGGTGGCGGGCAAGCAGGCCGACCTGATCCGCGTCAGCCTGGATGCGCCACGGTTGCATCCGATCTATGACATCTACGCGACGCTGGTGTTTTCCGCGATGGCCCCTGATGTGCGCGACGTGATGGTGGCCGGGCAGTGGCTGTTGCGCGACCGTCAGGCCATGACCATGGACCGCGCCAAGGTAATGGCCGATGCGGCGCAGGTGGCCGGTCGGTTCCGGCACAGAATGGCCGAAATCGACGCTGCATAGGGTGTGCGGCTATGCCATCGCGACCAGTGCGCCATCAAGGACGCACGTGGCATGGTCTTGAATGGGACAAGGTGTCACCAGACCACCGGATGCGATGCGCCCGTCTGGACGTTGACCAAGCCGGTTGGTGCCGCATCATTCGGCGCCACCAACACCCAGCGCCAGGGCGCGCAGGTCAGGGTGGCGAATTGCAGGCGTTCCGGGAATCCGGCGGACCAGCGCGGGCTGAAGGTGGGCTCGTACATCCAGTCGATCTTTGCCGCCTCGGCGTACAGGTGGTCCATCTCGGCGTCCAGGGCGGCGGCGGGGCGGCAGGTCATCAGGCCGCCGACTTCGTAGCGGACTTCGGCGGTGATCTGTCCTGCTGTCGACAGCGCCCAACCGCCCTGATTGGCGCGGATGCGGTTGACGACCTGTGCCATCGCGGCGTCACAAGATCCGACAACCCAGATATTGTGGCTGTCATGCGCGACGGAACAGCCAACCGCCGTGCCCGGGGTGGCGGGGCCAGTCCCCAACCAGAACATGCGCCCGATATTGGCGGCGCCGGTGTATCGGTCCACAACGGCGAATTTCGTGATGTTGCGGGCGGTGTCACGCTGGACCGTCCCGTTTTCCACAGCCAGATCGGTTTCGATGAAATCATCTGTCCAGTGGAACGGACGCAGCAACGCGGCCTTGACCGATGTGCGTCCCTGCGGCGCGGGAATGGCGAAGTCATCCGCGATAAGGTCGCGGGGAAGGTTGACCGACCGTGTCGACCAAACAGGCCATTCGATCCGGGGCAACGGGCCGATATAGCGGTCGCCTTCGGATACCTGCGCACCGTCGGCCCAGACCTCGGCGATCTGAATGGTGTCCACATCGGACAGCAGCACAATATCGCCGTAGCGGCCCGGCGCGATTGACCCGACCCAAGGCGTCAGCCGCATGTGGCGGGCGGGGTTGATGGTGACGCACTGTATGGCAGTTTCGGGCGAAAGGCCGGACTGGATTGCCAGCCGGACGTTGTGATCGGTTGCACCCATCCGCAGCGTGTCCGAGGCCGACCGATCATCGGTGGCAAAGGCCACCTGGGACCAGTCGCGCAGGCCGCGTTCCAGCAGGCCCCCGATGATATCGGGCATCGAATGCGGGCGGATTTCCAGAAAAATTCCGTGGCGCAGCTTGTCCCAGGCCTCTTCCGCCGTCCAGGCCTCGTGGTCCGACGACAGCCCTGCGGCGGCAAAGCCGTTGATGGATGGCAGGTCGCGCAGACCCGCACCGTGGCCCTCGACCACGCCACGCGCGGCAAGTGTGGCCCCGATCATCCCCCACAGGCGCGGGTGGGCGGGGTTTTCCGCGTTCCAGACTGCGGGCCAATCCATCACCTCATCCAGCCCCGCGACCATCGGATGGGCCATGAACCCGGCTTGCTCTGCCCCGCCGAACCAGCCGCCCGACACTTCGAAGGCGGTGGGGGGGACCGCAGACCCCGGCAGGGGAAATATCTTCAACGGACAACCAGCAGCACGCGCCGTCAGCCAGAAGTCGAGGTTGTTTGCCCCGTTGACGTTGGAAAATTCGTGGCTTGCCTCGCAGGTCCAGGTGTTGCCGTGCGGCAAGACAAGTGCGGCCTCGTGTTCCGGGGTCAGGTGACTCGATTCGATGTGTTTGTGCACCTCGCCAAAACCGGGAACGGCGCACAGGTGGGTGCGGTCCACCACGTGCGCTGCAGCGCCGGGATATGACCCGCGCGGGCCGGTGAATGCGATGCGGCGGCCGCAGATCGCGATTTCTGCGTCCTCGATCCACGTCGCGGTGGCGGCGTCGAACAGGCGGCCCACCCGCAGCAGGGTGTCGGCCGGGCGTTTGCCCAAGGCAACCAGAACCAGTGCTTGCCGGATCGCGGTTTCGGCAATGGGATCAAGGGAAAGATCATCAGGCATGGGGCTACTCCGGCTGCGGCTTTTCCTTGTAACCCCTGACGGGGCGAATATGAATTGCGAAAGCCTGAAAGGACAGCCTCATGACCACGATCCGCGCCATCATCGACACAGACCCCGGGATTGACGACGCCGTCGCCATCCTGTTCGCGCTGGCCTCGCCCGTGTTTGTCATCCTGGGCATCACGACCGTCGCGGGTAACATCGGGATCACGACGACGACGCGCAACGCCGGGCGGTTGCTGGCGCTGGCAGGTCGGCAGGATGTGCCGGTCTTTGCCGGGGCTGCGGGGCCTTTGGCGTGCAAGGGGTTTGATGTGGCCGAGATCCACGGGTCCGACGGTCTGGGCGGTGTGGCGTTTCCGGCGCCCTTGGCAGAACCGGGGGGCGATGCGGTGGCTTGGCTTGCGGCGCGGTTCATGGTCGAGCCTGCGGGAACGGTGGACCTGCTGACGCTGGGGCCGCTGACCAATCTTGCCCGGTTGGTGACGGATCACCCTGCAGCCGCCCGCCGCATCCGGCGGGTGATCGCGATGGGCGGGGCGGTGCTTGACAAGGGCAACATCGGCCCCAGATCCGAGTTCAACATGGCGGCCGACCCCGAAGCGGCAGACATCGTGTTCGGTGCCGGTTTGCCGGTGATCCTGATCCCGCTGGACGTGACACGCAAGGTCCGTGCCTCGCAGCCCTATTGCGACAGGCTGCAGGCGTCGGGCAAGACAGGCGCAGTGGCAAGTGCGGCGTTGATCCGCGCCTATTTTCAAAACACCACGGTTTCCGGACCAGGGTCGGAAAGCCGCCCCTTGCATGACCCCTGCGTGATGTTGCTGGCCGAAGATCCGTCCCTGTTCACGCTGGAACCGATGGGCCTGTCGGTTGATCTGGGTCCGACCCGGGATGCAGGCGCGCTGACGCCGGATGCAACCCGCCCGGTGATCCATGTGGCGATGGAGGTGGACGGGGCGCGGGCGCTGGATCTGCTGGCCGCACGGTTGACCGCATGACATTGGCTCCGCACGAGTTCTGGCAGGAAATCTATCCGGCGGGCGTGCTGGACGGCGACAACGTGACCGGATTCCTGGGGCATTATCCCGCCACCTTGCCCGACGGCAGGCAGATCGCGCTGCCGATCCGGGTGCTGCCCGGCGATGGTCGTCAGGCAGTGGCGTCGTTGATCGTCAATCAGGCCTCGTTTGCGGTGCAGGGCGTTCTGGCCGATACGCTGGCCATGCGGCTGGCCGAATACCGACCTGACGTGGTGATCGGGGTGCCGACGCTGGGCTTGTCGCTGGCGGCGGCGGTGGCGCAGCGGCTTGGGCATAGGCGGTTCGTGCCGCTCGGGACGTCGCGCAAGTTCTGGTATGATGAGGGGCTGTCCGAACCCATGACCTCGATCACCAGCCCCGATCAGATCAAGCGACTGTATCTGGACCCCCGGATGCTGCCATTGCTGGCGGGGCGGCGTGTGGCGGTGATAGATGATGTCGCCAGTTCAGGCAGCACCCTGCGTGCCATCATGGCCCTGCTGTTGCGGGCCGAAATCATCCCGCAGGTGGCTGGGTTTGCGATGGTGCAAGGGGTTGGCTGGCAAAGCGTGGCAAGCTGTCCGGTCGAGGCGGCCTTTGCGACACCCCGGTTGCATCTGGGGGCCGATGGCCGTTGGCGGCCGTAACGAACTGAGGGCTTGCGACGTCCCTGGCCTTGGGCAAAGCAAAACCCGCGTCGCAGCGACAGGTGTCTGATGTTGGCGCGGCGGTTGAATGTCGGAAAATTGCCTGAATTCAGGGCCAATTGCGCCTTTCTCGTTCAGCAGTCTGTGGCGGTAAAGTGTCGCTTGAATGCACGAGGCCCCGCATGTTTGACAACGATCCAGACCCGCAGATTCTGTCGCAGATCCGCCAGCTGATTGCCCAGGACATCCGCCATTCCTCGTCCAGCGACGAATTGCGCCAGCGGCTTGCGGGCAAGGGCGTGACCCCGGCGGCGTCGGAACGGATGCAGCTGCCGCACGCGGTCGATACAGGGTCGATCGCCTGATCTGTTTGCGATCACCAGACCCGAAGCATTTTTTTCCCATTTGCCAAGGATTGCCCTTTGGGCTGCGTCTCACCTATCGTGATGCGTATGGAAACTGCGGATGAACTGCTTGCGACCGCCGCTGCCTCGGGTGACCGGGCAGCGTTTTCTGCGTTGGTTGGGCGACACTATGGC
>JAUSPL010000263.1 GCA_030656535.1 Gemmobacter sp. | reverse complement strand
GTAAAGGCAGCCTTGCGGATCAGGGCAGGGCGGTCAGCCATGCCGGGCGCAAAGACCATCGCCGCGCCGTTGGCAGTGGCGTCCAGGCTCATTTCGTACCATGGCAGCGCAAGGTCGGGCCGTTTTGCCGCGCCAAATCCCTGGGCCAGATGATGCCCGGGCAGTTCAGCATAGCCTTTGTTGCCAAGCGCGGTCAGCACCAGTGCCGATCCGACCGCGACATCCATATCGTCCTTGGCATAGCCGACGCCAAGGCAGATTTGGGCCGTGCCCGCCAATTGATCCGGTGCCATCCCGGTCGAGAGGACAAAGGCCGTGACGCCCTGCATGACAGCGTCGCGGTCTTTCAGCGACAGTGCCGCGACATGTTCCTTCAGCACCGGGCCAAATCCGGCGCACTGGGCGGAAATCTGATCAGGGGTAAAGCCGGGGATCGCGGCAGTCAGGTCATCGCTTTGGGTGATCGAATAGGCCCGCGCCAGACACAGCTGTTCAGACAGGGCAAAAGCCGGATCGCTCATCGTGGCTGCAGTGACATAGCCGCCGTTGGTGTTGGTCAACAGACTGACCTTGGTGCAATGCGATGTCAGCGATGCCGCAGTCACCGCGCCGCCCAGAAATGACGGCAGGGCAGGTGCTGCTGCCGTGCCAGCGGGGTTGGTCACGACCGGCGTGGCTGAGGGCACCGGCAGCGCTGCGGATGTTGCGGGCGGCAGTGCGGGGCTGGTCGGCAATGCGGCCATCGTGGTGGTCTGGCCATCGATCTTGAAGCAGCTTCCGCCGGTGCAGTCGAACATCGCCGGGGTGGCGTTGAACGCCTGCAGGTCATTGCGACGATAGCCTTCGGGGGTTGAGGCAAAGACGCGCACCGCGCAGGATTGGGCGTTACACCAGAAGGCGCTGCCCGTGACCGAGGTGTCGAGCAGATAGTCAGTACGTCCGTCTTCGTTCAGGTCGGCGAGCTGGATAAAGCCAGACCGCTGCACCAACTGATCGACCTGCAAATTGGAGTTGCGGGCGATTTCCTCGACAGCTTGCGAAACCTCGGGTGGCAGGCCGCCGTAACCCGCGCTGGCATAGCCATGTGAACCGCCGACGATCTGTTCTTTGTAGGCGACCAGCAGACCACGGACGCCGCGCGGGTTGCGGGCAATTTCCTGCATCGTGTTTGCCCCGCCCGCCTGGGCGCGGTGATAAGAGCCCACAAGGATGTCGCGTTCGAACTGGGTCAGTTGACCTGTCGCCGGAAAGTTCAGCATCGCCTGATATTCAGAGATCGCAGCGCGGGATTTCGGTCCAATCGCCCCGTCTGGTGTTCCGACCGGGAATGAGAAGTAGTTCAACGCGGTTTGCACCTCACGGTTCGCCGTTCGCTGCCCGGTGGAGGCCGTGGATCGGGTCGAACGCTGCACGGTACTGCGCTGTCGATTTTTGTTTTTGTTTGCTTCGTTGACAATAAGGCCGCCGATAATCCCGCCGGCAATCAGGCCACCCAGCGTATCTGCGGCGGCCGATGTTGCCGGGCCGGTTGCCACCGTCGCAGCAAGCAACATCGCTGCAATTGGTTTGAGGGACATGTCTGCTACTCCGCCAATCTGAATTTCACAATTATGTTCCAAGAGTACCACGACTCTGATTCTGGCAAAGCCGAAATTGGCCGTCTTGCGTCAAAACGCAATTGTCCATGGCGACTCCGCGAGCCCACCCCTGTGCCGCGCGACGCGCCCCGGGGGGTTTCCAGCAAGATGTGGCCGGGATAGAACGGCTGAACGCCCCGCGGACCGGAGGTTTGGCAATGGTGGAATGGACCCATATCCCGGGGCTGGCGCCCTATGAACAAACGCTGGCCGCAATGGAGGCGCGGGCTGCGGCGATCGCCGATGGTCAGGCAACAGAAGCCGTCTGGTTGTTGGAGCACCCGCCCCTCTACACTGCCGGAACATCCGCGCGTTCAGAAGATCTGACCGATCCTGCCCGGTTTCCGGTGTTTGTCGCGGGCAGGGGGGGGCAATACACCTATCACGGCCCCGGCCAGCGCGTCGCCTATGTGATGCTGGACCTCAATCAGCGCGGGCGCGATGTCCGGCAGTTCGTATCTGCCCTGGAGGCATGGGTGATTGCGACGCTGGCCGAGTTCGGCGTCAAGGGCGAGCGTCGGGTGGGCCGGGTTGGGGTCTGGGTGGTGCGCGGGGACCGCACACCTCTTGCCAACGGTGAGACACGCGAAGACAAGATTGCGGCAATCGGGGTGAAGCTGCGTCGCTGGGTAAGCTTTCACGGCATCTCGATCAACCTGGAGCCCGATTTGCGCCATTTCGACGGCATAGTGCCCTGCGGCATCCGTGATCACGGGGTCACCAGTCTTGTCGATCTGGGCCTGCCTGTGACAATGGCTGATCTTGATGCAGCCTTGATGCGGACATTTGCGGTAACAATGGACCGGGCCACCCCGAGGGGCGGGACGGAGGGGGTGCGACACCTTTGTGACTGACTCTTGGTGTGCAGTCAGTTAAGGTAAAGCCAAATCCAGACCATGAGGAATCCAGAAAATGAAC
>JAUSPL010000249.1 GCA_030656535.1 Gemmobacter sp. | reverse complement strand
CCGTGATGATCATGGCGCACCGCCCGGCTGCCATTCAGGAATGCGAGGTGTTGCTGGTGCTCGACAACGGGGTGCGTACGGCCTTTGGTCCGCGTGACACCGTGCTGCGCGACATGGTCAAGAACCACACGGAAATCATTCGAAGTGCCGGCCCCGGAGGCGTGTCATGACCAAGAAATCCGCACAAAAATGGCCCGTGACGGGCCCCATGACCCTTGGCATTCTGACGACCGCAGTTCTGGTGGGGGGCTTGGGCGTGTGGGGCGTCATGACCAACATCGCCGGGGCCATTGTCGCGTCAGGGCAGATCGAGGTCGATCTGAACCGCCAGGTGGTTCAGCACCCGGATGGCGGCATCGTCGCCAAGATCCACGTGATCGAAGGCCAGGCAGTCGCGGTCGGCGATCCGCTGATACAGCTGGACGGTGCCTTGCTGGAATCTGAACTGACCATTGTTGAAGGTCAGCTCTTTGAAATCCTTGCACGGCGCGCCCGACTTGAAGCCGAGCGTGACGGCCTTGACACCGTGACCTTTTCCAAAGAACTGGTCGATACAGCGGCCGTGCGCCCCGAAGTCAATGAACTCATGATCGGACAACGGCGCCTGTTCGAAGCGCGGGCAGAAACCCTGGACAAGCAGCTGGAGCAGCTGTCAAAACGACAGGCCCAGACCGCAAGCCTGATCGAGGGCATCGACGCCCAGAACGTGGCTTTGACCCGGCAACAAGATCTGATCGCAAGCGAATTATCCAGCCAGCAGGAATTGCTGGACAAGGGGCTTGCCCAGATCAGCCGGGTTCTTGCGTTGCAGCGCGAAGAGGCACGGTTGTCGGGGACGGTGGGCGAATTGCTGGCCAACCGCGCGCAATCCGAAGGGCGGATCACCGAAACCGAGATCGAAGCGCTGCGCCTGTCGGCCGCCCGCCGCGAAGAAGCCAACACTCAGTTGCGCGACATTGGCTACCGCGAACTGGAACTGGCCGAGCGGCGCCGCGCGCTGGTCGAGCGCATCGCAAGGCTTGATATCCGCGCGCCGGTCTCTGGTATCGTGCTGGGATTGGTGGTCACGACACCAAGGTCGGTGATCCGGGCGGCTGATCCCGTGCTTTACCTCATCCCGCAAGACCGCCCGCTGGTGATCGCGGCCCAGGTGCCGACGGTGCACATCGATCAGGTGCATCTGGGACAGGACGCCAAACTCGTTTTCTCTGCGTTCTCTCAGCGCACCACGCCCGAACTGCACGGCACCGTGTCCGTAGTCTCTGCGGATGTGTTCACCGATGAACGCACACGGGCGCCCTACTACCGTGCAGAAATCACGCTGAACCCGGGAGAGGTCGAAAAGCTGGAAGGCCTGACCCTGATCCCGGGGATGCCGGTCGAGGCGTTCATCCGCACCGAAGACCGCAGCCCGATCGGCTTTTTGATCAAGCCCTTCACGGATTATTTCAATCGCGCCTTCCGCGAAAGCTGATGTCAGGGCGCGGCCGCGGTCCTTGCCGTCGCCCCCTGACGCGCCTAGCCTTCACCCGACCCAATAACCGGAGACCCGATCATGAGCGGAACCATTGATGCACGCCTTGCCGAACTTGACCTGACACTGCCCAGCGCCCCGACCCCTGCCGCGAACTATGTGCCATATGTCATCAGCGGAAAGATGTTGTATGTTTCGGGACAGATCAGCCAAGATGCGAATGGCCTTATCACCGGGCGTCTTGGCGCGGACGTTGACGTTGCGGCGGGTGCCGCCGCTGCGGCGCGCTGTGCGCTTAGCCTGATGGCGCAGGCACGCGCAGCCTGTGGTGGCGATCTGGACCAGGTCGCGCGGGTGGTCAAACTGGTGGGGTTCGTCAACTCGACGCCTGATTTCACCGATCAGCCCAAGGTCATCAATGGGGCGTCCGATCTGATGGTCGCGGTGTTCGGCGATGCCGGGCGCCATGCGCGGTCGGCAGTATCGGCGGCGTCCCTGCCCATGGGTGTCGCTGTCGAAATCGAGGCTGTGTTCGAGCTACGCTGATGCCCCGCGTTCCACTGCCCGCAGACTTTTTGCGACGACCGCTTGCGCACCGCGCCTATCACGACCGTGCCGCCGGACGCCCGGAAAACAGCCGTGCCGCCGTAAAGGCGGCCGTCGACGCCGGGTATGGGATCGAGATTGACCTGCAACTGTCCCTTGATGGGGTTGCGATGGTGTTTCACGATGATGACCTGAACCGTTTGACGATGGACGCGGGTCCTGTGCGGGCCCGCACGGCAGCACAGTTGTCGGCGATACGGCTGCGCGACAGCATCGAAGGCATCCCGACCTTCGCAGAGATCCTGTCGATCGTCGCGGGCAAAGTCCCCTTGTTGGTCGAGATCAAGGATCAACATGACCCCGATCACACCCCGATGGGGCCGGTTGTTGGCAAGCTTGAGGCGGCCGCAGCGGCCGATCTGGCAGGATATCGCGGGCCGGTCGCCGTCATGTCGTTCAACCCGAACTCGGTCGCAGAAATGGCGCGTCTGGCGCCCGATGTGCCGCGTGGGATCACCACGTGGGAATACCCACAAGATAACTCTGAGGGGCTTTCTCCAGAAGTCTGCGACCATCTGCGCGCTATTCCTGACTATGACCGATGCGACGCAAGCTTTGTATCGCATCACTGGCTTGACCTTGACCGCCCACGTCTTGCCGAATTGCGCACGCAGGGGGCCGCGATCCTGTGCTGGACGATCCGATCCGCCCAGGACGAGGCCGTGGCCCGCAAAGGCGCAGACAATATGACCTTTGAAGGCTATCCGGCAAACGTCCACGTTTGACCTGGTGCGTGGACGGCACCGCGCATCGTGGATTGACCTTCGCGCGTGGCACACCATCTGACTAAAGCTGCCAAGACACGCGATGGTCTTGCCAGCCCATATCTTGAACAGATGAAGGGACTTGCGCAGTGGATGGTGGGGCAACACTGGACGTATCCCTGATGGGGGCGGTGTCAGAGATTCCTGCGTCCGATTGGGACAGGTGTTCCAATCCGGACGGCGGGATTCCGGTGGACCCGTTCACCACCCACAGGTTCCTGGTCGCATTGGAAGAATCGGGATCCGTAGGCCCGGAAACCGGATGGCAACCCCGCCCCATCGTGGTCCGCGAGGGCGGCGCCGTGGTTGCGGTCGCGCCGCTTTATGTGAAATCCCATTCACAGGGCGAATACATCTTTGACCACTCATGGGCCGAAGGGTACGCCCGCGCCGGTGGCCGGTACTATCCAAAGCTTCAGGTGGCCGTTCCCTTCACCCCCGCGACCGGTCGGCGTTTTCTGACCCTGCCGGGGTGGGAACAGCGGGGCCGCGCCGCGATCTTGCAGACGCTGGAACAAGTCGCGGGCCAGAACGGGCTTTCGTCGGTCCATGTCACTTTTTGTACCGCAGATGAGGCGCAAGGCACCGGGTGGTTGCCGCGTGTGACCCAGCAGTTCCACTGGCACAACGACGGCTATCGCACTTATGACGATTTTATGTCCGCGCTGTCGTCACGCAAACGAAAGGCCCTGCGCAAGGAACGGGAAAGGGCGCAAGGATTTGGCGGGACCATCCGCGCGCTGACCGGGGACGCGCTGCGCCCCGAACACTGGGACGCGTTCTGGACCTTTTATCAAGACACCGGCGC
>JAUSPL010000356.1 GCA_030656535.1 Gemmobacter sp. | reverse complement strand
ACCTGTTGGCCAGCAACAATCATGGAGACCGAAATGCCCCCCCGCTTCGCCCCTTTCCTGTTCGGCTTTGTCCTTTCTGCGCTTATGTCTTTCATCGTGTCTGGCATTGCCACCTTCCGGAATGCCGGACTTGTCGACGGGTTCCTGTCCATTTGGGTCAATGCCTGGCTTCCGTCTTGGATCATCGCCTTCCCGACAGTGCTAATCGTGGCACCGATGGCGCGGCGTCTGGTCGGCATGCTGGTCAAGTCTCCTGCCGGAAACGTGCGCTGATGTCGGACGTTTCGGTTGCCGACATGCGCCGATACGGCCCCCGCCTGGCTGCACTGTCGCTGGCGATGCTGCTACCTTCGCTGGGCACCAGCATCGCGAATGTAGCCCTGCCTACTCTGGCCACGTCCTTCTATGCGACGATGGCCGAAGTTCAGTGGGTGGTGATTTCCTACCTTCTGGCGGTCACCAGCCTGATCGTCGGCGCAGGCAGACTGGGTGACATCATTGGTCGCAGCCGCCTGTTGCTGCTTGGGATTGGCCTTTTCGCGGCGGCCTCGGCGGCCTGTGCCCTTGCCCCGAGCCTTTGGATTCTGATTGCCGCGCGGGCAGTCCAGGGTCTTGGGGCCGCTGTCATGATGGCCCTGACCGTTGCGATGGTCGGTGATCTTGTGCCGAAGGACCGGACCGGCAGTGCGATGGGACTGCTTGGCACGGTGTCCGCTGTAGGGACAGCGCTTGGACCGTCGCTTGGCGGGGTGCTGATCGCTGGTTTTGGCTGGCCCGCGGTCTTTGCCACTATGGCTGTCTTGGGCGGGATCACCCTCCTGATCGGTCGTGCCTTCTTTCCCTCTGATGCGAAGGGTGGGAAAAAGTCGACGGGGTTTGACGTTGTTGGCATGGCCCTTTTGGCGGTATCGCTATTGACCGCTGCGGCGGCCTTGACCCTGGGCAGCAGGCTTTCCGGCCCGGTACTTGCAGCGGCGGCTCTGGTTTCGGCGCTTGGTTTCATCGTCTTCGTTCGGCATGAGACACGGGTTCCTGCACCACTGGTGCGGATAGAGCTTTTGCAGAGCCGTGCGATAGGCACCGCCCTTCTATCCATGATGCTGGTGTCTGCCATCCTTATGGCAACGCTGGTTGTCGGGCCGTTCTACCTTTCCGGCGCCCTCGGCCTTGGTTCGGTTCAGACCGGCCTTGTGATGTCGGTCGGACCGGGCGTTGCCGCTCTGACCGGCGCTCCGGCGGGGCGGCTGATCGACCGGCTTGGATCGGACCGGGTGGTTGTCGCGGGCATTGTCGCGGTCATGTCAGGCACGCTTATGCTGACAGTGCTACCCGGCCGGTTCGGTGTCGGTGGCTATCTGGCAAGCCTCGTCATCGTTACCTTCGGATATGCCCTGTTTCAGGCGGCGAACACGACCGCCGTCATGCAGACAACCAGTAACGAGCAGCGCGGGGTCACGTCGGCCTTATTGGGCTTGTCGCGCAACCTGGGGCTAATTGCGGGCGCATCTGCAATGGGGGCGATCTATGCCATGGGGTCGCGTGCTCTCGCAGTCGTCGGCCTCCGGTCAGGACCTGAGACTGGGCTGCAAGTCACTTTCGCAGTCGCCACTGGTCTGGCGGCGCTTGCCCTCGGGAGCGCACTATTGGGCCGTCGCGGTAAATGACCGGTCCGACATTGTCTGGATGATTGCGGAGACCAGCCACCCCAAAGCAGGATCGCGCTGCGCAGTTGCACGCATCAGCAGACCGTAATCGAAGGCGGGGATTGGAAACGGCGGGGGCCAATTGGCCAACGGGGCGGCGGCTCCCGAAATTGCTGCGGTCCGTCGAGCGACAGTGAGGATCAGGTCCGATCCCGGCAACATCGCCAGCGCGGGCCCGAAATGGGGAAGCACCAGAGCAATCCTTCGCGCTTTGCCTAAGGCGCGAAGGGCCTGTTCCACTTCACCGTCTGGCTCACCTTGCATCGATACCGAAACATGTGCGGCAGCGAGATAGCCCTCCAGCGACATGGCTTCGGTCGCACGGTCACCATCCGCAAGGCAAATGAAATCCTCACGGAACAGGGGCACGAACGCGAGGTTGGACGGGGGCGCGGGAAAGACCCCGAGCGCCAGATCAAGCACTCCGCTCGCGACCCAGTCGACAGTTTCCGCACGGCTGAACTGATTGACATGCAGCGCGATGCCCGGAGCCTCGATCCGGAGCCGCAGCACAAGGTCTGGCAGGACGACCAGCGCACCATAGTCGGACATGCCCAACCGAAATACCCTCTCGGCCTGCACCGGATCAAAGCTGTCCTGTCCGACGAGACTGCCCGAAAGCCGGATCACCTCAGCGAGCAGCGGCTGCAGCTCGCGCGCCCGAGCCGTCAAGCGCAGGCCACCATCGGCCCGAACAAGGAGAGGGTCCTCGAACAAGGCGCGCAGCCGCGTCAAGGCATGACTGACCGCCGGTTGGCTCATGTTCAGCCGCAGCGCAGTGCGCGAGACATGCCGCTCCTCCACCAGGGCGTGCAGGACAACCAGAAGATTGAGATCGACGTTGCGAAGACTATGCATGAGATGAATTTATATCATGTCGACTTCGAATTTCAATTCACGGATGTGATGGTCTATCTGCAGCGCATCAACCTCTGCAGGTGACGCATGTCGTGGCAATCTCTCGTGCTTTTCGGACTACCCCTTCTTGCTGGCGCCCTGATTCCGATCCAGACCGGGGCAAACCGCATGGTGGCCGTCCGGCTTGAAAGTCCGCTTGTTGCAGCCGGTGCGTCGATGGCGATTGCAGCCGTTGTACTGATCTCGATCGGTGTATCGTCCTTGAGGCAAGGTGCCGTGCACGCCGCCCTGACGTCCCTGCCGGTCTGGGCATGGGCCGGGGGGCTGATGGGTGCGTTCTTCGTGACAGGAGCCATCGTCATTGCGCCGCGTATCGGCGCGACAAGTTACCTCCTGCTGGTCTTTGTCGGACAGATGACCATGGCTATCCTGACCGACCGGCTTGGCCTTTTCGGATTCGAACCGCGGACCGTGACCCCAATCCAGGTCCTCGGGCTTATTGGTACTATCCTGTCCGCGACTCTTGCCCTCGGATCCTTCCGCCCCTGACCTGAAGAACATATCAGGCGCGGTCACGGTTTCCAGACCCGCTCTGGCAGCACTCAGGTCTTCCCCGACGACAGTAAAGGAAGATACCGCAATGAAAACCCTCGCATATTCCTCGGTCAGATCCGGCCTTCCTGTCCCGCCCCGCTCAATATCTTTGGCGACCTTGGCCGACTGGTGGAAACTGAAACGCACACTCGGCGCAGTCCGGCACCTCGACAATCATCTGCGTCGTGACATCGGTCTCGACCCGATCCCGCCCTTTGCAGGGACCGAAGCGGCCTTGCGGATGAGCGCCATGACAGCCTGGCGATGAAGGAGATAGAACATGAGCACGAACCTCGATCCCAAACTGCGACTGCTCCTGCGACTGGAAGGCTTTTCGATGGCGCTCGTCGGCATGGCCGGTGCCTGGATTTGCTCCGCCACCTGGTGGCAGATCGCAGTCATTGCGCTCGCGCCTGACCTCTCGATGGCAGGATATGCCCTGGGTCCGAAGTATGGCGCTTGGACGTACAACGCCGCCCATACCTACGTACTTCCCCTTCTCCTGGTTGCCTTCGGTTGGCTCATCGAGCCCTCACTCTTGCCGATTGCATGCATCTGGCTCGTGCATATCGGGGTCGACCGCGCCCTGGGCTACGGATTGAAATCCGAAACCGGCTTTAGCATTACCCATCTTGGCCCAGTTGGCAGAGCCAGATGACCGCCTGTGGAGAACAAAATGCCCTTGCCCAAAAAGACCCTGCTCCTGATCGACTTCCAGAAGGGGTTCGACGATCCGCTCTGGGGCGACCGCAACAACCCTGATGCCGAGGACAATGCCCGTGCACTGATCGCGGCGATGCGGGCGGCGGGCGGGCGGGTCCTTCATGTCCGCCACCTGAGCCGTGAGGCCGGATCGCCACTTGCGGGTCCCGGTGCTGCCTTCAAGCCGGGGTTCGAGCCCGGCCCAGGCGAGTCGGTCTACGAGAAGTCGGCGAATTCTGCCTTCATCGGCACGACGCTGGAGGAGGATTTGTGCAAGGCCGGAGCGCGGGAGGTGATCATCTGCGGCCTGACCACACCCCATTGCGTGTCCACCACGACCCGGATGGCGTCCAATCTGGGGTTTTCGGTCGAACTCGCCCATGATGCCTGCGCGGCCTTCATGCAACGCTTTACGGGCGGCGGCTGGCGGTTCACCTGATGGTGCAACCTGGCGTGGCGCGTGCATTCATGGCTGACCCTTTGGCGGCTGATACAGGGTTTCTGTCCCGGTTCCTGATCTTTGAACCGCCCAGCACCATTGGCACGCGACTGCAATCGCTGGCACGGCGCGA
>JAUSPL010000248.1 GCA_030656535.1 Gemmobacter sp. | reverse complement strand
AAACAGCATGAGATAGGTGTAGAACTGCCCCATCGGGTCAGACTTTGACAGATAGAACCGGGCATAGAGGATGATCAGCAGCCCGATACCAAGGATCAGCCCGGCAAACAGCAACCCCAACCCGTCCAGCATGAAGTTTGCGTTCAGCCCAAGCCCGGGCAACCACTCGATCCGGGTCTGGATCACCTCACCGCGCAGGACGGCCGGGGCGTGCAGCATGATCCCCAACAAGGCCAGCGCGCTGAAAATTCCGCTGGAAATTGCGCAGGCGTTGCGGCTGGACCGGATCATCAACCCTGGGAGCAAAGCCCCCAAAAAGGGCAAGGCGGCGATCAGGGCAAGGGACATCGGCGTTCCTTCTGTGCTCGGGTCGTCAGGTCTGGATCATGCGTCAGATTCAATGACGTGGCCTGCCGGAAAACAGGACGCTGAATTGCCCTTTACCTGTGGGACAGGTCGCGCGGTGTCAAGCGAAACCGGGTCGGACCCGGCGACTTACCGGCCCTGCGCGCGCTCTATATTGCGACGAATACGCCCGATGCGGCATTTTGTCTCTGCCAACAGCGCCGTTCCTGGCAAAAGCATCACGTCAGATCTTCACTGGGCTATCGACACAATCCGCTTGCTGACATAACAAGGGACACCCTTGCCATGGCGGTCCTTAACTGGATGGCCAGTGAGGCTTGAGACCCTATGGATTGAACATCCGTAATTCGGCTGCGGTCGACAAGAACAGAAAGTAACGACCCCTAGATGAATGCCCCTACCCGTGCGCCTGCCGCCACCCTGCCCCAAACGCCCCGCGATTGGGTTCAGGTTCTCGCACGCTATCGCGAGCCGATCCTTTTCCGAAGCGTCTATGAACTGGCTGTCAGCCTGGTGCCATTCGTTGCTCTTTGGGGGCTGGCTTGGTGGTCAATCGCGATCAGCCCCTGGCTTGCCTTGGGAATTTCCGTGCTGAACGCTGGCTTCCTGCTGCGGTTGTTCCTGATCCAGCATGACTGTGGCCACGGCTCGTTCTTTGCGAACCGGCGGGTGAGTGACTGGGTTGGCCGCATTCTGGGGACATTGACCCTGACCCCCTATGAGGTGTGGCGGCGCGCGCATTCGATCCACCATTCCACCGCAGGCAATCTGGACAAGCGCGGCGTGGGTGACATCACCACCCTGACCGTGGCCGAATACAACGCGCTGTCCCCCTTGGCAAAGCTGCAGTACCGCGCCTATCGCCACCCGCTGGTCATGTTTGGAATCGGTCCCGGCTATATGTTCTTGCTGCAAAACCGGCTGCCGGTCGGGTTCATGCGGGCGGGGCGCAAATACTGGATCAGCGCGATGGGCACCAACCTGTCGATCGCGGCCATGCTCGGATTGATTGTTTACTTTGGCGGCTGGGCACCCGTCTTGCTGATCTTTTTGCCGAGCGTGATTGTGGCTTCAACCATCGGCATCTGGTTGTTCTACGTCCAGCACCAGTTCGAAGACACCGTCTGGGACAATGACTCGGACTGGCAATTGCACGACGCAGCCCTGCACGGCAGCACCCATTACGACCTGCCGGGGGTGATGCGTTGGTTCAGCGCCAATATCGGCATTCACCATGTCCACCATCTTTACAGCCGTATCCCGTTCTACCGGTTGACCGAGGTGTTGCGCGACCACCCAACCTTGGCGGACATCCAACGCCTGACGCTGCGCGAAAGCCTGGGCTGCGTCAAACTGAACCTTTGGGACGAAGCGGCCAAGCGGATGGTGTCGTTCGCCCAGGCCAGGTCCACTGCCAGCGCCTGAGCGGAAATCTTTCTCCGCGTGGCGACACCTCCAAAACGCGCGGCGCTGCCGACCGGCAATCCCGCGCGTATGCTGATAGGCTTTGCGCGTCAGACGACAACCTCGGTCCCGACCACACCGGGAAGTGCGACCTCCAACAGTTCAAAGTCTTCGGACGGGTCAGCAAATCGGGTGATCATCCCCGGCGGGATCACACAGGCATCGCCAGGGGTCATCGTGAACGGTGCCTTGCCCTCGCCGTGCAGGGTTATCTGCCCTGCCATGACGAACCCAAACAGGATATCGGCCTCGTGCCGCACGGCTGGAATGGCCCCCGTTCCGCGTCTGACCACCTGCACCCCGGCCACGCCGCGCGTGTTGGCCGCAATCGTCGTGTCACGACATATCAGGCCCGGAATGCGGAACGGTCCCCATGTGGCAGCCGACCCGACGTTGTGCACGAACCTTTGGCCCTGCCATTCGCGGTCTGGCCGCAGATGAGGTGTCGGCAAGGTCATGTCATGATCGATCTCGGTCACGTGATCTGCCGGAACGCCAATCTCGATCACCTCGATCCCGTCCGACGCCTCCAGAACGCGATGGCGGATTTCTGGCGGCTGGATAAAGCAATCTCCGGCGTGCAGCCGGATCGGACCGCCCTGGTCCTCGTAAACCACATCAACCCAGCCCTTGATGCAAAAGATCAGCTGAAACCCCACCTTGTGGAAATGCACCATATCGGGCACGGGCCCACCGTCAGGGATGCGGATATGCGACGCGATCATCGCGCCCCCCAGCCGTGATGGC
>JAUSPL010000246.1 GCA_030656535.1 Gemmobacter sp. | reverse complement strand
CATACAGTGCGATGGTCAGCACGGGCAGGGCAAAGTTCCAGAATGTTATCTTGTTCATCGCGGATGTCGCGGTGCCCATGAACAAGGTCCGCCCGGAAATCCAGCCCCAGTCCGCCAGGATCGGTGAAATCCCCGCGGTGGCCGACCCGAGCAGAACGATCAAGATGACCCCGGACACATATTCCGGCGTTGCTGTCGTCGCGATTGCAACCGTCGACAAGACGCGGTCGGTCCGCGACCCTTCGCGCATCCCCGCCAAAACCCCAAGCAGCAAGGATGTCGGGACCATCACGACCATGACCGCCAGCATCAGCCAGCCGGTCGCGGCCAGCGATCGGTTCATGACTTTGCCGACTGTGGTCTTGAACACGGTCGAATCGCCCCAGTCGCCTTGCAAGATGCCGCAAAACCGGGGGGCCGTTGCGGCGGGCGCAGCGCTGGAAATGCATCGTCCGGTGGTCTCGCCATTTTCGGTGCGGGTCCAGCCCGGCATCACACCCAGCCATGCGCCATAGCGTTTCAGCACGGGTTGCGCATAGCCGTTGCGCTCCAGCCAGCTTGCGACATCGGCGTCGCTCATCCGGGCGGATGCCTCGGATTTGGCCAGCTTTTCAAGGTTAGGGGGCAGGTTTGTCAGGTAGAAGACGATGAAGGTCAGGCAGATGGCCGTCGCGATCATCACCGCGAAACGTTTGATCAAAAACAATAGCATGACCGGTCCTCTACCGCTGAAATGGCGGACTTGGAAAAACCAGGGAAATCTGGCCAGTGCCCCGCAACAGGGGTGCGGGGGCGGGGGCGCCGAGAAGGCGCCCCCGGTCTTTTTCGGTCAACTGCGGATTACGCCGCGATCCACCACTTGTAGTGATGGTGCTCGAACGTCGGGTGCATATCTGCGCCCCTGACCTTTGCGTCATAGTGGCGATACAGCGACCGCCAATAGGGCTGGATCAGCACGCCCTGATCTTGCAGCAACTGCTGGATCCCTTTCATCACCTCACGGCGGGCATCGGCATCGCTGATCGACATCGCTTTGGCCAACTGGGTATCGAACTCGGTGCTACTGAACGCAGCTTCGTTCCAGGCTTCGCCGGTGCGGTAGGCCAATGCCAGGATCTGGACGCCCAAGGGGCGCATGTTCCACTCGGTCGCCGAGAAGGGGAACTTGGTCCAGTCGTTCCAATAGGTCGAGCCGGGCAGAACCGTCCGCTTGATCTTGATGCCAGCGTCGCGGATCTGGGCGGCGATGGCGTCGCAGGTGCCTGCCTGCCATGCGTCGTCCAGAGACGTCAGTTCGAATTCATGATCGGCCATACCGGCGGCGTCGATCATCTCCTTGGCTTTTGCGCGATCTACAACCAAGGGCGGCAGCTCGGCGTATTCGGGGTGGATCGGGCAGACATGGTGGTTTTCGGCCACTTTGCCCAGGTTCGAATAGCCCAGTTCCAACGCGACGCTGTTGTCGACGGCCATTTGCAGGGCGCGGCGCACATTCACGTCCTTGTACTCTTCGGCATCCTGGTTGAACCGGACCGCAAGCGTCGCGGCGGTCACGGCCTCGGACTTTTCCCAGCCCAGGCTGTCAAGGATCTGGATGAATTCGCCGACCGACTGATAGGTCATGTCGATTTCGCCCGAACCGGCAGCGGCGACATGGGCCGACGGATCGGATCCAAGATCAATGTACTCGATCCGGTCCAGATACGGGCCGCCGTAAACGTCGGTGCCCCACCAGACGTGATCGGGATTGCGCACCAGCGTCATGCGAACGCCGACTTCCACGGTCTCGGGCAGGTAGGGACCTGTGCCGATCGGGTTCGCCGAAGGGTCGCCATTGTCATAGCTGGAATGTACGACCGAGGCCGGATAGTCGGCCATGTTCACGATGATCGCGATATCCGGCGCCGACAGCGACAGCTTGATGGTGTGGCTGTCGACGACTGTCACCGCACCTTCGCGAAGCTTCTTGGTGTCGGGGTCGCTGAGTGTGGCCATGCGACCAGCCATCGAGTTGCCCTCGACAGTCGCATCACACCAGCGCGTGATGTTGTTCACGACGTCATCGGCGGTAAAGTCGTCGCCATTGTTCCATTTCACGCCCTTGCGGACGTTCAGTGTGAACTCGGTTGCATCCTCATTGGCCGACCACCCCTCCAGCAACATGCCGCGCAGGCTGCCATCGCTGTTGTATTCGACCATGTACTCCAGCCAGCCACGGGTAAAGTTGGAGATCTGTGACCAGTCGGCGGTGCGCGGGTCCTTTAGACCCCGGGTTTCCATTTCGGTGCGCAAGGTTCCGCCCATCTTGGGCGTTTCTTGTGCCATCGCTTGTGGCGCGGTCAGCGATAGCAGACCATAAGCTGCAGCCGATGAAACCCCAAGCGCCGTCGTTCGGGTCAGGAATTCACGCCGGCTCATGCGGCCGGTCTTGTGTTCATGCGCATAAAGCCGCGCTGCAGGATGCAGCTCGGGTGCTGTTGTGTTCGTGTCGATCATAGTAATCTCCCTGGCAGGACCATCAATTGGTTGGCCGTTCTGAAGCGCGAGGCTCAGGTGGGTTAGGACGCCGATGAAGTTTGGCGCCTTCCGGGTGCTGGCCACGCACAGGCTTGGTGCGATCCTTGACTGCATTACGCGTCCAAAGAGGCCAGCCGTCAATGCCAACATTCGCCGGTTGGTGTGACGTTTGCGACATTATTTGCCGGTTTTCGACGGTGCGCAACCCACGAACGTCCGAAATAACAGAATTAACCTGATTTATCAGAGGGCGAACCGAAAGCCGGTTCAGTGCGCGCGGCGAAAGTCGGTGGGGGTCTGGCCTGTATGATGCTGGAACGCGCGGGTGAAATAGGCCGGCGAGGTAAAGCCCAACTGCGTTGCGACTGTGCCCACTGGCAATCTGGTTTCAGACAACATGCGTCGCGCCTCAAAGATCACGCGGTCGGCAAGGATCGCTTTTGCAGAACGTCCGGTGGTCAGCCTGCAGACGCGCGACAGATGGGTTGGGGTCACGCCTAGCGAGGCTGCGATGTCGCCAACACCCGCCCCGGTGCGGAAATCACGT
>JAUSPL010000240.1 GCA_030656535.1 Gemmobacter sp. | reverse complement strand
GCCATCATGCCTCAGGCGTGAGTTACGCAACAACGCCCATAAAGGGTATCAAGCCCGTGCGCCGGCATCAGGGCTTGGAGTCGAATGCCCTTTCGGTGGGATCGGTGCTTTCGACGCCAGCAAACCGGGCGGGGCGCTTTTCCAGAAAGGCCAGCACGCCTTCGTCATAATTCGGGTTGCGCCCGCATTGGTCCTGCAACGCAGCCTCCAGCGCGATCTGCGTTGCAAAATCGTTCTGATCGGCGGCGCGAACCACCTCTTTGATCAAGCCGAGTGCCAGACTTGGCCCTTTGGATAATTCCTCGGTCAACCGCCGCGCCTCGGCCATCAGGTCTGCCTCTGGCAGCGCTTGCCAGATCAAGCCCCAGTCGGCAGCCTGGCCTGCCATCAGTCGGCCACCTGTCATTGCCAGTGCGCGGGCGCGCGGGGCCCCAAGCGCGCGGGTCAAAGCCCAGCTTGATCCGGCATCCGGCACAAGCCCAAGCCTGGAGAAGGCCAGCAGAAAAACCGCCTGATCTGCCGCCAACACAATGTCGCAAGCCAGCGCGATGCCCACTCCGGCCCCGGCGGCCATGCCGTTCACGGCACAGACCACCGGCTTTGGCATCTCTCGCAGCAGCGTGACCAGCGGGTTGTACCGCTCACGCACCGACCTGCCCAGATCGGGGGGGGCCGCTGCGCCGCCGTGGATCGCGTTCCGTCAAATCCTGGCCGGCACAGAACGCCCGCCCGGACCCTGTCAGAAGAACGGCCCGGCACGATGGGTCGGATGCTGCGTGGCTCAGCGCCGCCAAAAGCCCGGCCTGCATTTCGTCGCTGAAGGCATTCAAGCGGTCGGGCCGGTTGCACTGAATTTCGGACCAGCCGGAATGATGCGTTACCAGAACCGCTGGTGTCAGGTTTTCGGTCATGCGCCTTTTCCTTCGGAACTGGATTTGGCCGCCAGATACATCGGGCCACCCTTATGGCGCGGAAAGCCGTATCCGGTGACCATGACCACGTCGATATCGGCAGCCGACTCGGCGATGCCCTCTTGCAACAGGGCAGCGCCTTCGGCCTGCATCTTGCCCAGAATGCGCGCCATGATTTCCTCGGCGCTGAAGGAGCGGAGCGTGTGTCCGGCCCGGGCCTGCTCTGCCTGAATGATCGCCTCGACAGCCGGGTCGGTTTTGGCGGCCCCGCTGGCATAATCATACCAGCCTCGCCCCGTCTTGCGACCCAGACGCCCAGCCTCGCATAATTGGTCGGCGATCCGGGCATATCGTGCCGATGGATCACGCGACGGTGCCTGCGCCTTGCGCTGTGCCCAGGCGATATCAAGCCCGCTCAGATCTTGCACCGCAAAAATTCCCATCGCAAAGCCGTAGTCCTGCATGGCGGCGTCGATCTGCTGTGGCAAAGCACCTTCCTCCAGCATGAACTCGCAGTCGCGGCGATAGGCTGCCATGATCCGGTTTCCGATGAAGCCGTCACAGACACCGGCAACGACCGGCACCTTGCCCAAAAGCCGCGCCAAAGCCGCACCTGTGGCCAGTGCACGCGCGCCGGTTGCCCGGCTGCGCACCACTTCCAGCAGCCTCATCACATGGGCGGGCGAAAAGAAATGCAGCCCGAGGATGCGGGTCGGATCCCGTGTCTTTTCAGCAAGGGCATCGACGTCGAGATAGGAAGTATTCGTTGCAAGCACGGCTTCGGGCGGCATCATAGCATCCAGACGCGCGAAGACCTGTTGCTTGACTGCCATGTCTTCGAACACTGCCTCGATCACAAGCGCGCAGTCTGCCAGCATCGCGTAATCGCTGCCGGTTGACAGTCGCGCCAGCGCGGCCTCTGCTGCGCCTTGAGCAAGCACGCCGCGCTTTACACTGTCGGCAATCGTCTGTGCGACCCGCGCGCGCCCTGCCTCGACGGCGGGGGCATCGCGTTCGACCAACCGGACCTGCGAGCCGGCCAGCACCAAAGCCGTCGCAATCCCGGCCCCCATCGTCCCGCCGCCAATGACGCCGACCTGCCGCAGATCGACCGGCAGTGTGTCGTGCAACAGCAAGCTTTTTCCGGCCGCCCGTTCGGCAAAGAATACATAGCGCAGGGCTGTGGCCTGTTCGGACGTCGTGAGGCGCAGAAAACGCGCGCGCTCGGCTGACAGGGCTTCCAAGGCAGGTGCCTGGGCTGCCATGTGCAAGGACGATAGCGCCTCAAGCGGGGCTATTGCGCCACGACTTTTCTGTTTCAGTTGCCTCTCAATGCCTTCCCAGCCGATCGTGTCGCTGTAATTGCATGGGCGCGTGATGGTTGGAACAGGCGGGCCTTTTTGGATCAGTTCTTGCGCAAGTGCCGTTGCACAACCGATCAAATCCGTTTGTGCAATGCGGTCAAGCAGCCCGATGTGCAAAGCATGAGCGGCAGCGACAGGCTTGCCGCTGGTGATCATCGAGACCGCATCCGACATCGGAACAAGCCGGGGCAAACGCACCGTGCCACCGGCACCCGGAATGACCCCCAGATTGACTTCGGGCAGTCCCAGCCTTGCACCCGCGTCTGCCACCCGACCATGGCAAGCCATCGCCAGTTCAAGGCCGCCACCCAAGGCAACACCCCTGATCGCAGCAACCCACGGCATCGGTGCGTTTTCTATTGCTGACAGCACATCAGGCAAAAACGGCTCAGATGGCGTTTGACCAAGTTCACCGATATCGGCGCCAGCCACGAAATTACGCCCTTTGCCGGACACAACAACGGCCGCAACATCTTTGTCTGCCGCAAGAGAGGTGCAAGCCAACAGCAGCTCCTTCCGAACCGACTGCCCCAGCGCGTTAACCGGAGGATTGTCGATGGTGACATACGCCAGACCGTTTCGCCGGTCGATCGTGACAAATGACATCGGGTTCCTTCCTGTTTGCCTGCGGCAGGCCAAAACATAAGCACACGACAGTTTTCCGTCACCAGACAATAAGTTAGACCTCGGACAGGTGGCGTTTGGCTACGCGGATGTCGTGGTGATCTTGCGGGATGACAGCTCCATCTGACAAACGCTGGTGGTAGGACTTATGGCGCGAGCTTTGCAGCCATTGTCGACGGCTGCCGCTACTTCGACGGGTTCGTCAGGCAAGCGGTGGCCCCTCTGTGCGCAAATCCGCCCGGTGGCGATCGCCTTGCGGACCGCTGCCTCCGAGACCCCGCGCTGCGCGGCATAGCTTCGCCGGGACACTCCCCTTCTGACCGAAACTTCATCTATTCAGTGACTTAGGAGTTGCTCTCTTTTGACGCCGTGCGCTGTCTGCAGCCATCGCAACGCAACGGAGAGAGCCATGAAGCCCCTGGCAACCCACGAAGAATTCTGCCTCAAGAACGCCGCCCACTTTGTCGCCGCCCGGGGCCGGACGCCCCGCGACCGCACCCGCCAGCAATTCGCGACCCTGCCCGAAGCGCAGGCCTTTGGCGCGGCGATCGGCGACGGCCGCACGATGATCTACGCGGTCACGACCCTCGGGCACTCCGCCCACATCACCAACGCCTGAAGGAACCCGACCATGAAAACCAAAGCCCTCACCGCCGCGCAGATCGACACGCTCGCCCAGCGCCTTTCCGATACGCCGATCGAACCGGCCACCAGCGCCAAAAAGGCGGGCGATGGCTTCGCCCGCTTGCTTGCGGCAAAGATCGGTGCCGAGCGCGCGGCCCTGGCCTTCACGTCGATCATGACGGCCGACACGGCCGATCAAGCCGAGGCTCGGCTGACCTTGGTGTTGGACTACGGCAACCCCGATCCTTCGGGGGAGCCGATCCCGGCACCGGTCGACCAGCCACACCTCACGATCGCCCCGGTGATCGGCAAGCGCCAAGCCATCCTCGATCAGGCGCAGACCGGCGCGCTTCCAACCGCGCCGGATTTCTCCAAGCCGACCCACGCCCGGTTCCGCGCCAAGCTGGCCCAGATCGTGGCTTTGGCCGAGGCGGGCGACATCGCCGCCCTGCAGGCCTTCGAGATCAACCCGGTCTCGTCCAGCCCGAAAGCCATGGCCCGCTACCGCGACCTTTGCGTGATCGCCATCACCGCCCGCGCGCAGGTGTCGGCATGAAGATCACCCGCGAGTTCGCCCCCGCAGACCGCTACCTCTACGATTTCGGGCTCTGCAGCAACGAGAACGGCTGGGCGCAGGTCGATACGGCGCAGGATGCCTCCTACTTTGGCACATGGGCCAATCCGACCCGGTTGATGATTTTCAGCGATTGTGGGGGCGACACGACCTTGAAGGAGGCCGCGTCGCCCGAAGAGTTCGCTGCGGAACTGCGCAACATCGACACTTGGAACCGGGCGCACGGCTACGGCCCGGCGCGGATAGACCCGGGCTATGATCCGGCGATGAAGGCGGCGTTTGAAGGGCTCGCGCTTTCGGACATGCTGCACTGAGCGTGCAGCCTGGCGAGCTACGCTATTGCAGCAAGCGCCCTTCGTCGTCGATCAGCACCAGTTTGGTGGGAAGCGTGCAGCCCCAGACCCAAAGCACCACGTTCAGATCCACGCCGGTTGCCCCTTTGGCAAAGCTCGGCACCCGCAGCCCGGCATAGCCGTCGGCGATCAGCCTATCTGCGAAGATCTGGGTCGGGGCCTTGCCCTCCGCCCGCATCCGCGTCCGCCAGTCGTCGGCGGCAAGATCGGCTGGCCTCATGCCATAGTTGCTCAGCGCATCGGAATCCGTCGCGTCAAAGATCGGGGTGATGTCGGCCTCGTAGGAGACCAGCGTGGTCGGCTGCAGCGTGCCGATCTGGTTGGCCTCGCGGATCGCCGTCATCACCGACAGGGCAGTGTAAAGCGCGGGAATGCCCTTGGGGTTGAAACGCCCGCCATGAAGCCGGGCGCCTTCGCCGGACAGCGGTTCGCGGGCACGGATCGGGTTGAGCGCGCGGTACAGAAGGCCCTGAAAGTGCATCGGTCAGGCGTGGATGCCAGCGTCGACCGCGTCGATATACTCCAGAACGTCGGCCGCCTGGCCCTCGCGGACAAGTTGCATCGCGGTCAGTCCGCCAAAGCCAGCCAGCGGCTCCGAACGGTACCACGCATAGGCGATCAGCGCGGAGCCAAAGCGCGGCTCGACCCGGTTCAGGATCTCGACCATCTCGCGCAGCCGCTTCTGGGTCTTGGGGCTGGCGATCCGGTCCTGCCGCATGACGGCATCGCGGCCAAGGCCGACGGTGCGGGCAACCTCGTCCAGCGTGGTGCGCAGGGCGGTGGCGATCCGGCTGGGGGCGAACCGGCCATTTTCGGCGAAGGCTTCGAGGCTCATGTGCGGCTCCATCTCTATTGCCGCAATATGATGGCAATCGAAGTGGCAATCAAGGTGGAATGATCGAAACTCTGCACGGATCAATGCACACCCCGCGCCCTCAACTGTTCCTGCGTGACGAGGCCGCGTGACAGCAAGGCGTCGCGGATTGTGTTGCTGATCGTGCTGGCGGGGAGGAATTTGTCTGAATTGACCATGTCGGCGTAGAAGGCGGCGAGTTCATCGGTGCTGGGCCGGGCGCCCTCCGCACGCTTGGGTTGGCGTTTGCCGGTCGAGGCCTTCGGGGAAGCCGCAGCGATCTGCGCATCGCGCTTGGCGGTACGTTCCGTCGCCCGGTCCAGTGCCTTGGGCCCATCGGGCGGGGCGGGGTGGTCCCCCCGGGTTTCCGTGGCGGTTTCGATGATCCGGTCTTCGGTAAGGCCAAGATCATCGATCCACCGGCGGACAAGGGTTCTGGCTGGCCAGCCCTGCCACCAGGCGGTCAGGGAGCCGACGGGATCGATGCCCAGCGCGGTCAGAAGCTCTGCGAAAAATCGATCAAAATCGATCTCGTGCGCAGCCGCGTCCTCC
>JAUSPL010000238.1 GCA_030656535.1 Gemmobacter sp. | reverse complement strand
GCGCATCAGCTTCATGAACGAGCTGGCACAGCTCGCAGAAAAGCTGGGGGTGGACATTGAACAGGTGCGCACCGGCATCGGCACCGACCCCCGCATTGGCACCCATTTCCTCTACGCGGGCACGGGCTATGGAGGATCCTGCTTTCCGAAAGACGTGAACGCGCTGCTGCGTACCGCAGAGGACGCAGGCCACCCACTGCGCGTGCTGAAAGGGGTGCAAACCGTCAACGATCTGCAAAAGTCAGTGTTGGTGGACAAGGTGGTACGCCGATTTGGCAACGCGCTGGGTGGCAAACGGTTCGCCATATGGGGGCTGGCATTCAAGCCCGGCACCGATGACATGCGCGAGGCGCCCAGCCTGACCATCAACCCGGCGCTGGTCGGTTCGGGGGCCAAGGTGCGGGTGGTGGACCCCCAAGGCAGAAAAGAAGGCGAGGCTCTGCTGCCCGGTGTGAAATGGGCGGACGATGCCTATCACGCCGCGCAGGGCGCCCATGCGGTGGTGATTTTGACCGAGTGGAACGAGTTCCGCGCGCTGGATCTGAAAAAACTCGCGCGCAAGATGGAAACCCCCCGCATGGCAGACCTGCGCAATATCTATGCAGCCAAGGACGTCAAAAAAGCCGGGTTCGAGGCGCATATCGGCGTCGGGCGATAAGGCCGCGACTGGCCTTGTCGCACGAAGATGTGCGCCGCCGCGGCCTTGCTCGCGGCAAGATCAAGACCTTGGCGCGGCGTTCAAATCCGGATCATGTTTGAAAACCACCAAGGTCATTGCGCCATATCGTATCGCGGCAATTCCATTTGCGCGCGTTTCGGGATAACGGGTGACCATCAGCAACAACCCGAGGAAATGCCAATGGTCACCCGTCTTCACATCGGCAAACGCATGAGCGAAGCCGTCATTCACAATGGCACCATCTGGCTGTCCGGTCAGGTTGGCGAAGGCGACAGCGTCGCAGACCAGACGCGCGACATCTTGCGCCAGATCGACGACGTGTTGGCCGAAGCCGGATCCTCCAAGGAGAACATCCTGCAGGCCATCATCTGGCTGGCCGATATCGCCGATTTCGCCGAGATGAACGCGGTCTGGGACGAATGGGTCCCGCAGGGCCACACCCCCGCTCGGGCAACAGGCGAGGCCCGTCTGGCAGCGCCAAAGTACAAGGTGGAAATCATCGTCACCGCTGCGGTGAAGTGATCTGATCGGCACCCCGGCGGTTACGCCGCCGGGGTGGTCCAGTCCAGCACCACCTTGCCGCTGCGGCCGGACCGCATGACGTCAAAGGCTGTCTGGTACTGCGCGACCGGGAAGCGGTGCGTGATCACGCGGCGCACATCCAGCCCGTTTTCCAACATGGCGATCATCTTGTACCATGTCTCAAAGATTTCCCGACCATAGACACCCTTGATCGTGATTGCCTTGAACACGATCCGGGACCAGTCCACCGGGCTTTTGCCGGGCGGGATGCCCAAAAGCGCGATCCGCCCCCCCATGACCATGCTTTCGACCATCTGATCCAACGCGGCTTGCGACCCTGACATCTCCATCCCCACGTCATAGCCTTGGGTCATCTTGAGCCGGTGGGTCACGTCACGCAGATCTTCCGTCGCGACATTGACAGGGATGACGTCGGCCACCTGCGCTGCCAGCGCCAGCCGATCAGGGTTGATATCGGTAATCACCACGTGCCGCGCCCCAACATGGCGCGCCACCGCCGCCGCCATGATGCCGATGGGGCCCGCCCCGGCAATCAGCACATCCTCGCCCACCAGATCAAAGGACAGCGCGGTGTGGACCGCATTGCCAAGCGGGTCCAGAATCGCCCCGATTTCATCGTCGATGACATCCGGCAAGGGCACCACGTTAAAGGCAGGCAGCCGCAGGTATTGTGCAAACGCGCCCGGTTCGTTGACGCCTATGCCGCGGGTTTCGGGGTCCAGATGAAATTTGCCCGACCGGGCCTGGCGCGAGCGATGACCGATCAAGTGGCCCTCACCGGAACACCGCTGTCCGATCGCAAGGTCTGTCACATCCCGACCCATCGCCACGATCTCGCCGGCAAATTCGTGGCCGGTGATCAGCGGGACCGGCACCGTGCGCTGCGCCCAGTCATCCCAGTTCCAGATATGGACGTCGGTGCCGCAGATCCCGGTCTTGTGGATGCGGATCAGTACGTCATCGACACCGATATCCGGGACGGGGCGGGTTTCCATCCAAAGCCCGGGTTCGGGACGCGCCTTTACCAGTGCCGTCATGCTGTCCATCAGATTGCCCCCGTAGCTTTGCCGGCCGCACGGAATGCATCCAGCGCGAAATCAAGATCGTCGCGGGACAGGGCGGCGTTCATCTGTGTCCGGATGCGCGCCTGACCCTTCGGCACGACCGGAAAGAAGAACCCGGCGACATAGACCCCGCGCGCGTCCAGATCGGCGGCCATCGCCTGCGCCAACCGCGCGTCCCCCAGCATGACCGGAATGATCGGGTGCGATCCGGGCAACAGCGTGAACCCCGCGTCTGTCAGTCCGGCGCGCCAATAGGCGGCGTTGGCAAAAAGCGTGGCGCGCAGGTCGTCGGCGGCCTCGACCAGATCAAGCGCTGCAATGCCTGCGGCCACGATGGCTGGCGGCAAGGCGTTGGAAAACAGATAGGGCCGGGCGCGTTGGCGCATCAAGTCGATCACCGGCTGTGGACCTGCGATATATCCGCCAAGGGCACCGCCCAGCGCCTTGCCAAGGGTGCCCGTCAGGATATCCACCTGCACCCCCGCCAGCGCCGGGGTTCCACGCCCCTGTGGTCCGACAAATCCGGTGGCATGGCAGTCATCCACCAAGGTCAGCGCACCGTGTTTCTGTGCCAGCGCGGCAATGGACGCAAGGTCGGCAAAGCTGCCGTCCATCGAGAAGACACCATCCGTTGCAATCAGCACATGCCGCGCACCATCCGCCCGCGCCTGCATCAATTGCGCGTCAAGGTCCGCCATGTCGTTATTGGCAAACCGGTACCGCCGGGCTTTGGACAGCCGGATACCATCGATGATCGACGCATGGTTCAGGCTGTCCGAGATCACCGCATCCTCGGGGCCCAGCAGGGGTTCGAACACGGCGCCGTTGGCGTCGAAACAGGCCGCAAACAAGATGGCATCATCCATGCCCAGATACCGCGCCAGTTTGGATTCCAGTTGTCGATGCAGATCCTGCGTTCCGCAAATGAACCGAACCGACGCCAGCCCAAGACCGTGGCTGTCCATTGCAGTCTTGGCGGCAGCGATCAGCGCAGGATGATTGGCCAGACCAAGATAGTTGTTCGCACACAGGTTCACCATGTGCCGCCCATCCACCGTGACCCGCGCGCCCTGCGGACCGACGATCTGCCGTTCGTGTTTCATCAACCCATCAGCCTCGATCCCCTGCAGGGTATCGGTGACATTTGCAAGAAACGAAGCGCGCTTATCGGTCATGGCGGTTGGCCTTTCCATTTTGCCGGATGATGCCCGAATGGCATCGTTCGGTCAATATGGCGGATCACAATCCGTTAAAACGGATAATCGACCGTTCTATCGAACATCGGGCCCCGTTGGCCCGGACAACGGCAAAGCATCCCCCAGACGTCCGTTATCCCGCACAAGCCATGCGTTCGGGATCAAAGCTGCAGGCCAATGCGGTGGCCGTCCGCCGATAGTGACCGTCCAGCAGGACACACGCAGCATCCGGGGTGCGCGCCAGCGCGGCTTCGGCCAGTTGCGCGTGTTCGACGCGCAGATTGCGCGCAGACGCGATGCTGACGGACGCAAGGGCTGGATAGCGGTAGCGGTCGGTGGCAGCATAAAGCTTGGCCGCGAAATCCAGCAGCCATTCCGACCGGCAGGCGGCAATCAGCGCCAGATGGAACGCACGGTGCCGATCCTCCAGCGCGGCGCCGGTGTCACCCCGGTCCGCGGCCAATGTAAGTGCGTGCAACGCCGCGACGACCCCCGTTTCCCAATCATCCCCGCCATGCGCGATGGACAAACGCAAAGCCTGCTGTTCAATCAAGATCCGGGTTTCCACCGCGTCCCACATTTGCGGTAACGACAGTAGCGCCACGGTAAAGCCGCGCAACGCGATCTGATCGACCAGACGCTCGCCCTGCAATCGCATCAACGCCTCGCGCAAGGGCGAGAATCCGGCGCCATAGCGCGCGCGCATGGCCTCGAGTCGCAGAGGTTGACCCGGACGCAGCGCGCCGCTGACGATATCTTGCCGCATCTGGTGATAAACCTGTTCCGCCAGCGTCATGTGCCACCCCATTTCCTGCACAGAGTGGCAGCTTCTTTCGACAAGACAAGATATTTTCGAAAATTATATTTACATCGCGCGTCAACGGCATACACTTTGATCCGAATAGCGAAAAGGGGACGGCAGATGGCCACCATGCGTGAAAACAACCGCGAGGATGTCGCGGGCCGGGCGAACGTCGAGGATACGCCAGAACTGCTGGCCTATTACGACGATCTGGACAAGTTCGGCGCAGGCGCGCTGTGGACCGTCGCCAACAAGATCGAACCATGGGAACCAAAATCCTCTTCGGTGCCGATGATCTGGCGGTACAACGACCTGCGCGAACATGTGTTGCGGTCCGTCCAACTGGTCACCCCCGAAAAGGCCGGTCGGCGCGTGATCTATCTACGCAACCCGGGTCGCGATGACGTCGCGGCGGCGGTTGGCTGGATCTACGCAGGCTTGCAGGTGATGCACCCCGGCGAGGCCGCGTCCGCGCACCGCCATTCGGCCTCGGCCATCCGGTTCATCATGGAGGGCACAGGGGCCTATACCGTCGTGGACGGGCACAAGATGACGCTTGGGCGCAACGACTTTGTACTGACGCCGAACGGCACCTGGCACGAACACGCTGTGGCCGCTGACGGTTCGCCCTGCATCTGGCAAGACGGATTGGACATCCCCTTTGTCAACGCGATGGAGGCGAACTTCTACGAGGTTCACCCGGATCTGTCCCAAGCGGTGACCCACGAGGTCAATGACATGACCAAGACCTGGGGCAACGCCGGCCTGACCCCCGGCGGCGGCAACTGGACACACGGCTATAGCCCGATGTTCAAATACGAATGGGAACCGACTTACGAGGCGCTGGTGAAATACGCGTCTTGTACCGACGGATCCCCCTATGACGGCGTGTTGATGGAATACGTCAACCCGGCGACCAACGGCCCTGTCATGCGCACGATGGGTGCTTCGATGCAGATGCTGCGCGCAGGCGAACACACCAAGGCGCATCGCCACACCGGCAGCTATCTGTATCACGTCGCCAAGGGGTCGGGCCACAGCATCATCAACGGCAAGCGGTTCGACTGGACCGAGCGTGATATCTTCTGCGTGCCCAGTTGGGCCTGGCACGAACATGTCAACGCCTCTGCCAGCGACGATGCGGTGCTGTTTTGCCTGTCAGATATCCCGGTGATGCGCGCGCTCAGCCTGTACCGCGAACAGGCCTTTGGCGATAACAACGGCCACCAGCCCCTACTGTAAGGATAATAGATGAAACTCGTAACCTACCGCGCCTCAGTCGAAGGTGCCGCCCGGCTGGGCGTGATCGTGGACGATCTGGTCGTCGATGTCGCCGCCCTTGGCGCTGCCTTCGGTGAAGACTTCCCCGACACCATGCTGGGCCTGATCGACTCGGGTCGCGCCGGGCTTGCTGCGGTCAAGGCCGCGCTGACAGAGGCCGAGGGCGACTTTCCGATTGGCTCTGTCACCGCACTGGCCAATGTCCGTCTGCTGGCCCCGATCCCGCGCCCACGCAAGAACATCTTTGGCATCGGACTGAACTATCTCGACCACGTCACCGAAAGCGCGAAGGCGCTGGACACCACGGACGCGCTGCCCAAGCAGCCGGTGTTGTTTTCCAAACCGCCAACATCCGTCATCGGCCCCGGTGACGCGATCGAACACAACGGCGCCATCACCCAGCAACTGGACTGGGAAGTGGAGCTGGCGTGCATCATCGGAACGACGGCCCGGCGCGTCACCCGCGCGGATGCATTGGCCCATGTGTTCGGCTATTCGGTGATGATTGACGTCTCGGCCCGGGACAACCGCCGCGCCGGGCAGTGGATCTTCTCAAAGGGCATGGACACTTACGCACCCTTTGGCCCCTGCATCGTCACCGCGGATGAAATTCCGAACCCACAGAACCTGAACCTGTGGCTGTCCGTCAACGGGGTGGAAA
>JAUSPL010000237.1 GCA_030656535.1 Gemmobacter sp. | reverse complement strand
CGGGCGCCCTGCTGCGACGTGGGCCGCGCGCATCGCGGGTCGGGCTGTTGCCGCCACCAGCCGGACGGGCATGTGCGGGCTTCTGACCACCGGGTCGTCCGGCGGGCTTGCCCCCTGCGCCCTGCGGTTTGCCGCCCTGGGCTTGGCGGGGTTTGCCCGGAACCATGCCGCGCGGGCGTTGGGGCTGGCTGCGTCCGGTTGGTTTCGGCGCGGGTTCGCCCTGATGCGGGGTGCCCCCGATCACGGGCATTGCCTGCCCGGTTGCCTTTTCAACGGCCCGGAATTCGCCCATTTCTGCAGGTGCGCAGAAAGCGACGGCCTTGCCTGCCGCACCCGCGCGTGCGGTGCGGCCAATGCGGTGGATGTAGTTTTCCGGCACGTTGGGCAGATCGAAGTTATAGACATGCCGTACCAGCGGAATGTCGATGCCGCGCGCCGCCACATCAGTCGCGACCAACACCTTCAGCGTGCCGTCGCGGAAGTCCTTGAGCGTGCGGTCACGCTGGTTCTGGCTTTTGTTGCCGTGGATCGAGCCCGCCGAGAACCCCCATGTGCCCAGCAGCTTCATCAGCTTTTCTGCACCGTGCTTGGTGCGGCTGAAGACCAGCGCGGATTCACCTTCATGGGTTTTCAGATAGGTTTCCAGCAGCCTTGCCTTTTCACCCTGGCTGGTGAAGTGCACGGCCTGTTCGATCCGGTCTGCCGTCTTGCCCGCCGAGGCGACCGCAACCTTGACCGGGTCGCGCAGCCAGTCACGGGCCAGATCGTCGATCAGTTTCGGCATCGTGGCCGAGAACATCAGCGTCTGACGCTTGAGCGGGATGTGCTTGGCGATTTTGCGCAGGGAATGGATAAAGCCCATGTCAAGCATCTGGTCGGCCTCGTCCAGCACCAGATAGCCGGTTTGTTCCAGGCTGACCGCGTTGCGTTCCAGAAGGTCGATCAGACGACCCGGCGTCGCGACAAGAATATCGACGCCCTTGGCCAGTTTCTCGGTCTGCTTGAAGATGGACGCGCCGCCAGTGACGGTGACCACCTTGGACGAGGTGCCTTTGGTGAACACTTCAAGATTGTCGGCGATCTGCGACACCAGTTCGCGCGTGGGTGCAAGGATCAGCGCGCGCACATTGCGCGGCCCCGGCGGATGGCCAAGGTCCAGGATGCGGTGCAACAGCGGCAGGCCAAAGGCTGCCGTCTTGCCGGTGCCGGTCTGCGCAAGACCCATCAGGTCGCGGCCCTGCATGACATGCGGGATGGCTTCGATCTGGATCGGGGTTGGTTGGGTGAAGCCCGTCTTTTCGAGGGCTTTGAGAATTTTCGGGCTAAGCCCGAGGTCAGCAAAAGTAGTCATGTGTATCCCTGGCCAATTGGCCGCAAAGGATGCCCGGCCAGCACACGCCCGGGCCGGATGCCCGTTCGCCTGTCCGGTGCGGAACCCCTGCGTGTTGGTGGGAACCTGTCATCCGGGGCTGTCACATGCTCACGCGGCACGGCCACTCGGATAAGGGGCAGATGGGGGCTTTGGGTTTGAAAGTCAAGATCAAACCTGTGCCTCCGCCCTTTCGCCACGTTGCAAGCCCAGTGCCAACCGGGTAACAGGCGGATGATATGGACCGTTGAAGGAGTTTCCCATGCCTGCACCCTTGCGCCTCGGCATCGCCGGGCTTGGCACCGTCGGTGTCGGCGTCATCCGACTGGTTCAAGCAGAGGCGGACCGCATTGCACTACGGGCCGGGCGCCCGGTGCAGATCGTGGCCGTGTCGGCGCGTGACCGTGCAAAGGACCGCGGAGTCGATCTGTCGGGCTTCGAGTGGGAAGACGACGCTGTCAAGCTGGCGCAGCGTGACGATATCGATGTCTATGTTGAACTCATGGGTGGAGACGCAGGCCCGGCAAAGGCCTCGACCGAGGCGGCGCTTGCGGCGGGCAAGGATGTGGTCACGGCGAACAAGGCCCTGTTGGCACATCACGGTCAGGCGCTGGCCGAGACTGCAGAAGCGGCAGGTCGCGTGATCCGGTTCGAGGCAGCGGTGGCGGGCGGTATTCCGGTCATCAAGGCATTGACCGAAGGTCTGGCCGCCAACCGCATCAAGCGGGTGATGGGGGTGATGAACGGCACCTGCAACTATATCCTGACGCGGATGGAAGAAACCGGGCAGGGCTATAACGTGCTGTTTGATGAATGTGCGCGGCTGGGATACCTGGAGGCCGACCCGAACCTTGATGTCGGAGGGATCGATGCCGGGCACAAGCTGTCGTTGCTGGCGGCCATCGCGTTTGGCACCCGGGTCGATTTTGCGAATGTCGAGTTGAAGGGGATCACCGACATCACGCTGGAGGATATCCGCCATGCCGCCGATATGGGTTACCGGATCAAGCTTTTGGGTGTGGCTCAGATGACCGGGCGTGGGCTGGAACAGCGTATGACGCCCTGTCTGGTCCCTTATGGCAGTCCCTTGGGTCAGTTGGAGGGCGGCACGAATATGGTGCTGCTGGAAGGCTCGGCCGTGGGGCAGGTGGTTCTGCGCGGGGCGGGGGCGGGCGAAGGTCCGACCGCAAGCGCCGTCATGGCGGATGTGATCGACATCGCGCGCGGGATTCGTCTGCCCGTGTTCGGTCAGCCCGCAACGACGCTGGCCGAGGCTGTTCCCGCGCGGTCGGCGACGCCTGCGCCCTACTATCTGCGCATGTCCTTGCTGGACAAGCCGGGCGCGCTTGCGAAAATCGCGACCTGTCTGGGCGAGGCCGGGATTTCGATCGATCAGATGCGCCAGTTGAACCAACCCGGCGAACCTGACGAAAAGGCCATCGTGCTGATCGTGACCCACAAGGCCGCCCCTGCCGATGTCGCCCACGCGACGGCTCAATTCAGGGCGACCGGCGTCTTGCTGGGCGATCCGGTGGCGATCCGTATCGAAGAGGTCTGACTCTTAGCGATTGGTGATCGCCTCCTCGTCGCACAACACCTCGATCAGGCGTTCCATCTCTGCCCGGTGATCGGGTGCTGCGGCAGGTTCCGGAACGGGATCGGCCAAATGGGTCGGCGCATCTGCGGCGAAGTGGCGAAAGAAGGTCTTCATGACATGCGCCACGCCTTCGGGCAGAACGGCGCGGCAATCGGGGCCGAAATAGCGGCCTCGGACCTGCGGGCTGGTGATGATTTCATAGGACGGAAAATAGGCGCAGTCCGGCAGCGCGCGCGCCGCGTGATCGGCGGCCACGCGCAAGACTGCTTTTGACAAGGTGGTCGCCACAAACACATGGCGGTCTTCAAAGGTTGCATTCAGCGGCACAGGGGACACAGTCAGCAAGATGCGCACGTCGGGATTGTGGCTGCGCAGCAAGGTCAGCGCTTCCATCAGGTCAGCCAGCGTCTCGGGCACGT
>JAUSPL010000354.1 GCA_030656535.1 Gemmobacter sp. | reverse complement strand
CATTGGGTCAACGTGATGTCGCGTGGACGTGTCGCCCGTTGGAGCGCCGATGGCAAACCGCTGATGATGGCAGGTGTCCACCTGGACGTTACCGCCCTGAAGCGCGCCGAACAACGCATGGAGGATATTATCCAAGGCGCCGCCGTCGGGACGTGGCAACTGGATATGGCCGCCAATCTGATCACCATCAATGACCGCTGGGCCGAAATCGTCGGATACCGGACAAAAGATGTGACGCCGATCACGATACAAGCCTGGTACGCTATGCTGCACCCGGACGATCGTGACGAGTTGATGGAACAAGACGCCTCAATGGTCGCCGGCGGGATCGATGAATTTGCAAATGAACTGCGGCTTCGTCACCGCGACGGGCATTGGGTGTGGGTGCTGTCACGCGGGCGCGTCACCCACCGGGACGCCAATGGCAACGCCACGCAGATCGCGGGCATCCATCTGGACATATCCGAACGAAAGGAAAAAGAGGACGCGCTCCGGGCCGCCAACGCCGACCTGACCCGCGCGCTGGCAGACCGCGATGCCGCGCAAAAGCGATTCTTCGACATTGCCGCGATCAGTACCGACTGGTTTTGGGAACAGGACTCTGACTATCGGTTCACCTATGTATCTGACAGCTATGGCCCCGAATCTGGCGATGATCCGGCCCTGTCCGTGGGGGCCACATGGCAGGATCTGGTGAAAGACCACTCCGAAACCATTGCAAGTGCCGACTGGCGCTGGTTGCGCGCCAAGATGGACGCACAAGAATCCTTTAGCGATTTTGTCTATCTGGGACCAGGCTGCCCGAACTCCGATAGACGCAAATGGTTCCGTATCAGCGGTGCGCCCTATCAGGACGCTGCGGGCAATTTCGCCGGATACCGGGGCGTCGGGTCTGACGTCACGCAGCTCTATCAAGCCAAAGAAAAGGCCGAGGCAGCAAGCCGCGCGAAATCGCAGTTCCTTGCCAACATGAGCCACGAAATACGCACTCCGTTGAACGGTGTGCTTGGCATGGCCGATCTGCTGGGCGACGCTTTGACCGACCCCACCCAGCGCCAGATGATCAATACCATCCGCGAATCTGGCGAGGGACTGTTGAACGTCCTCAATGACATCCTTGATCTTGCCAAGGTCGAGGCGGGCAAGCTGTCTCTGGAGCAGGTGCCATTTGTGCCCCGCGACCTCGCGCACAAAATCGAGGCGATGTATTCTTTGCGCGCGCATGACAATGGATTGTCATTTTCGGTCCTCGCCGACACGGGCTCGGCGCAAACACGGTTGGGCGACCCCCACCGCACGCTTCAGATCCTGCACAACCTGCTGAACAACGCGGTCAAATTCACGGAATCCGGCGAAATCAGGGTGACCTTTCGATCGCGCGCGGGGGAACCCCTGATGATCGAGGTGACAGATACCGGGATCGGCATGACCCCGGAACAGCTTGGCCGTGCGTTCGAGGATTTTGAACAGGCCGATGGCGCTGTGACGCGGCGGTTTGGCGGGACGGGCCTGGGCCTGTCGATCGTGCGACGGCTGGTTGAACTTATGGGTGGGCGCATTGAGGTAACAAGCATGCCCGGGCGCGGCACGACTGTGCGGCTAAACCTGCCATTGCCACTGATCGCAGCGGCACCGCCCGTACATGCCACCGTAGCGCCAGAACCGTCCCTGAAGGGGCTGCGCGCTCTGGTGGCCGATGACAACGCAACCAACCGACTGATTCTAAAGGCAATGCTGGGTGCGATGGGGATCGAGGCGACACTGGTAGAGGACGGGTTTCAAGCCGTCCAATCCTGGGACCCAGATAAACATGATCTGCTGCTGCTGGATATATCGATGCCCAAGATGGACGGAATAGCGGCGCTGACCACAATCCGCGCAAAACATACAGAGGCATATGTCCCGGCGATCGCGGTCACAGCGAATGCCATGAAACATCAGATTGACGGATACTTTGCGGTCGGATTTGACGGCTATGTCGGAAAGCCCTTTCGGCGCGAAGATCTGGCTGCGACGATCGCCCGGGTAATGGCTCTGAAGTGACCAGGAACACCTGCCTGCGTCAGGTTGGACCAAAGCCTGCCTGACGCGCGATCATCTGCGCACCGATCCAGCCCATCAAGATGGCCGGCGCATTGGTGTTGCCGCCGATCAAGGTCGGAAACGCCGAGGCATCGCAGACCCGCAACCCATCGATGCCGTGCACCCGCAGGTCCGGCCCGACCACCGACTGCGCGGGGTCCGATCCCATCCGGCAGGTGCAGGATGGATGATAGACCGTCCCGGACCGCGTCCGAAAATCGGCAATCATCTGGTCATCGGTCATGATCGCGGGTCCGGGACGCAATTCCTCGGCAATAAGCGGCGCCAATGGGCCCGCTGCTGCAATCTTGCGCAGCATCTTTACGGCCGCCAACATCTCGGCAACATCGTGGTCCGTGCTGTAGGCATTGGCGACGATCCTTGGCGCAACAAGCGGATCGGGCGAGGCAAGACCGATCCATCCGCGGCTTGTCGGACGGCAGTTCGAAAGGCCCAGCGACATGCCGGGAAAGGGGTCCGGCGTCAGAACCGGCCGTTCGCCTTCACGCGGGATAAGGGTCGAAAAGGCCTGCATATACAATTGCATGTTGGGCCGTGTCAGATCTGGCGATGTACGAAAGAACCCGCCACCGTGATTGATCGACACCGACAATGGGCCCCGACGGGTCAACAGCCAGCGTGCGCCCACCAGGGCCTTGCCCCACCAGGGGCGCAGCACCTCGTTCAAAGTCCGTACGTTCATTCGGTAGGTGTAGTTCAATCCCTGATGGTCGTTCAGGTTCGCGCCAACATTCGGCTGATCCAGCACCACCGGCAGCCCCATCGCCTGCAGCGCCGCCCCCGGCCCGATACCCGACAGCATCAAAAGCTGTGGGGAGTTCACCGCCCCCCCGGCAAGGATCACTTCGGTCGCATTTGCCTGCAAGGTCTGCCCGCCACGACGGTATTCGACGCCCACTGCGCGCCGCCCGTCCAGCAGGATCCGGGTTACATGACATCCCGTCCTGACGACCAGATTGCGTCGCCGCATGGCCGGGCGCAAGAATGCCCGGGCCGCAGAATTGCGTCGCCCGCCCTTGACGGTCAGCTGATAGTGGCCTGCGCCCTCTTGCTGCGCGCCATTGAAATCCGGCGTATGGGGCAGACCTACCTCGACGCAGGCGGCCAGATAGGGCTGAACCAGAGGGTGCAGATCGCGCGTATTGCCCGAAACAAACAGGGGCCCACCCGCCCCGCGCCATTGATCTGCGCCACCCTCGAAATCCTCTATCTCACGATACGCCTTCAGCGTGGCATCCGGCCCCCACTCTGCCCCGCCCACACTTGCCCAATCGTCATAGTCGCTGCGGTGACCGCGGATCCAGACCATTGCATTGATCGAAGAAGATCCGCCCAGCAGCTTTCCGCGCGGCCAGAAATCCCGCTGTCCAGCCAGGCCGGGATCAGGGTCGGTCCGATAGGCCCAGTTGACAGCGGGGTCATAAAACAATTTGCCATAGCCCAGTGGCATCTGGACAAAAAACCGCCGGTCTGACCCGCCCGCCTCAAGCACCAGCACCCGGGTACGGCGATCTGCGGTCAGCCGCTCAGCCAGCACCGACCCCGCGGACCCGGCCCCCACGATGACATAATCGAACTGCCCGTCCACGCACGCCCCCGCACGCCAGGCCCATAAGACGCCCGGCATTTTCCGCCGCAAGTATCCTTGTCGGTGAGGTCGACACGATCCGCCCACGCCACCGCGATCCCTAGATCTAGCCCGCCAATATGCACCCGACAGCGCTGGAAACGACACAACAGTGCCGCTTCCGGCGCACCGATCACCGCTTCCAGTCTGGGTCGCGCTTGTCCAGAAAGGCTGCAATGCCTTCTTCGGTGTCGCGCCACAGCATGTTTTCCACCATGATCGCCCCGGTATGGGCATAGGCTTCGGCCAATGGCATCTCCAGTTGGGTGTAGAATGCCTTTTTGCCGATCGTGACAGCGGCGCCCAGCTTGCTGGCCACCAAGGTCGCAAGCGTCCGGGTTTGCATGTCCAAATCATCAAGGGCGACCACCCGATTGACCAGCCCAAGTTCCTGCGCGCGCTGCGCGTGGATGAACGCGCCGGTCGTCAGCAGTTCGAACGCCGCTTTGCGTGGCACGTTGCGCGACAGCGCCACCATGGGCGTAGAGCAAAACAGCCCGATGTTGACACCATTGACACCAAACCGCGTGCCATCAGCCGCGATCGCCATGTCACAAGACGCAACCAGCTGACACCCGGCGGCCGTCGCGATCCCATGCACCTGGGCAATCACCGGCTGCCGCAGGCGGGGTATCATCTGCATGACCGTCGCGCAGCGGTCAAACAGATCCGCGAAATACGCGGCGCCCTTGTCCTCGGCCTGTCGGCCGGCCTGCATCTCGCGCAGATCGTGGCCGGCGCAAAAGGCCTTGCCCGCCCCGCGCAGGATCACGACCTTGATGGCCCGATCCCTCTCAAGGTCGTCGAACGCGCGCCGCAGCTCCGCAAGCATCGCGTCCGACAAGGGGTTAAGCCTGTCTGGCGCGTTCAGCGTCAGTGTCGCCACGTCATCTTCATCAGTACGGATCAGGATCGCTTCGGTCATCTTGTCTTTCCTCCGATTTCAAAGAACCCTAGCGGCGGTAAGAACGGGAGGAAAGACCATGGCATTGGCAATGGACATCGCGGGGCTGCATGACTTCATGCAGCAGGCGTTTCAACAGGTGGCAGACGACTTTCGGATAGATCGTCTGGATGAAACCGGCCTGACTGTGCGGATGATGACCGCCGAACGTCATCTGCGCCCGGGGGGAACGATTTCAGGGCCGTCCATGTTCGCGCTGGCTGATGTTTCGGTGTACTTCGCGATTCTGTCGCGGATCGGGCCTGTTGCGCTGGCTGTCACGACGAATTGCAGCATCGATTTCATGCGCAAGCCAAAGGCCGGTGTGGACCTGCTGGCCGAGACCCGCATCCTTAAACTTGGGCGCAGCCTTGCAGTGGGGGATGTCTTGATCCGGTCCGAAGGTGTGTCCAGCCCGGTCGCCCGGGCCGCACTGACCTATGCTATTCCGCCATCCTGAACTGGCTTTGCGGCCTCTGCCTGCGGCGCGGGTGCTGGCTTTGGGGCAGGGGTCGGCAAGGGCGGTGGTGGGGCCACAGGCGCGGGACGGGAAAAGCGACCTTCGACCTCGGCCCCGGATTCGATGACCAGAATACCGCAGGTCGCATCCGCAGTCATCCGCGCAGAGGCTCGCAGGGTCAACGCATCACACGCGATTTCGCCTGACAGCTTGCCACGCAATTCGGCGTGTCCGGCCTGAACCTTGCCTGAAACGGCACCCTCCAGACCAATCATCAATGTAGCGGCGGCGACTTCGCCATCCACGACGCCGTGCACCTCAAGGCTGCCCTCTGTCGCAATGATCCCCGTCACCGTCAGGTCCGAGGACAGAACCGAGGCCGCGCCCGCCCGACCAGGGCTGTCGTAGCGCCCGCCGTGCGATGGGGCGGCGCCCCGATCGTCCTGTGATTTCGTGAACATTCCGGGTCTCCCTAGCTGCCTTGGGTCTGGCTCGGGCAAAACCCGGAATCCCCGCAGGCGTTTTGCGGATTGAGCGTGATGCAGCCCTCCGGGTCAAGCCCTTGCTGCGTGAAAAGCGGATGCACTGGCAATCAAGCGCCTGTTCCAGCCCTGTTTTTGCATAGCCACGCCCCATTGACATCGCCAGCCTGGCAACAAAGGGTCTGCCACGCAACCGCAGGGTGGGGACGGGATGGCACGCAAAGATCGGATTGATATGATGGGGGTTTGCTTGCTTTTGGCGCTGTCCTTGTTGTTCGGAGTCAACCAGATCGCAATAAAACTGTCCAACACCGGGTTCAGCCCGGTGTTTGGCGCTGCCATGCGGTCGCTGATCGGCGTTGCCATGGTCCTGCTCTGGATGCGCGTGCGCGGCATTCCGGTCCGGGTGATACCGGGAACATTCGCACTCGGGCTTGCACTTGGCATCGTATTCGCAGCCGAGTTCCTGTGCCTGTTCATAGCGCTGGATCATTCCAGCGTCGCGCGCACCACGGTCATGTTGTATTCAATGCCGATATGGTTTGCGCTGCTGTCGCACTTCACGTTTCCCGGCGACCGGATCAGTCCCATCAAGGCGGTCGGACTGGCGTTGGCCTTTGGCGGCATGGCAGTGGCGCTATCTGACCGCACCACCGGCAATGCCGGAGGAGGCATTTATGGCGACCTGATCGCTTTGGGTGCAGGTATGGGTTGGGCGCTGGTTGCCTATCTGGCACGCATCCTCAGCGGACGCGGCGTGGGCGCGGAAATGCAGATTGTCTGGATGGCCGGCGTTTCTGCACCGCTGCTGTTTCTTGTCGCGCCGCTCTTCGGGCCATTCCTGCGCGACCCAGATCTGGTTGCCATCGGGTCGATCCTGTTTCAGGGCATCGTGGTTGTGGCGATCGGGTTCATCGTGTGGTTCTGGATGCTGGGTGTCTATCCCCCGGCCGGGGTCGCCAGCTTTTCGTTTCTGTCGCCGGTGTTGGCGATCTGGTTGGGCGCAGTCATGCTTAACGAATCGCTTAGCCCTTTGCTGTTGGTCGCGGGCGCCGGGGTTGCGGTCGGGCTGATCTTGATCAACTGGCCCAAGCGCGTGCAAGCGCCGCCCGCCTAAGTGCCGCAAAAGGTTTGCCGAACCACCTGATCCGGCCAGGGCGCGGCCCGCAGGGGGTCATCTGGCTTGGCATGAAACGGCGTGGCAAGCGCCGCGTTCAACCGATGAAACGGCGCGAAATCGCCCGCGACTGCCGCCACGATGGCCTCTTCGATCCGGTGATTGCGCGGAATGATCGCTGGGTTCACCCCAAGCATGCCCACCTGCGCTTGCGCCGCTGTCCGCCCCTCGGCCGCCAACCGGGTGGTCCAATCGCCAACCCAGTCCGACAGGGCGTCCGGCTCGGTGAACTCTGGCATCGCGTCACCCTCACTCAGGCCCCGAAACACCCTTGTGAAATCAGCCCCCTGTACGGCCATGCGTTGCAAAAGGACCTCGACCAACTGCTGATCCCCGTCGTGATCCGTGACCAACCCGATCTTGGCCCGGAACCGCGCCAGCCATTCGGCCTCGTAGATCGGCGCAAACATGTGCACAGCCTCGGTCGCAAGCTCGATCGCCGTATCGCGGTCCGAAGAAATCAAAGGCAACAGACAAGTCGCAAGCTGCGCCATGTTCCACACCGCGATCTGCGCCTGGTTGGAATAGGCATATCGGCCCTGACGGTCGATTGAGGAAAACACCCGGTCGGGGTGATATTGATCCATGAAAGCACAAGGGCCATAGTCGATGGTTATTCCGCCCACATGGCTGTTGTCGGTGTTCATCACCCCGTGAATGAACCCCAAAGACATCCATTGCGCAACCAGTCGCGCCTGCGCCTTGACTGCGGCCTGCAACAGCCCAAGCGCACCCGACACGCCCGGGTAATGCCGCTCTATTGCCATATCCACCAGCAACGCCACCGCTGCCTCGTCGCCCCGTGCGGAAAAGAACTGGAACGTACCGACACGCAAATGGCTGGGCGCCACCCGGCACAGCACGGCCCCGGGAAACGCCCCCTCGCGGTAAACCATCTCGCCGGTGGTCACGGCAGCCAGTGCCCGCGTGGTCGGAACACCCAAGGCGGCCATCGCCTCGGACACAAGATATTCGCGGATGACCGGCCCCACCCAGGCCCGCCCATCGCCACCGCGCGAAAACGGTGTGCGCCCGGCGCCTTTCAGCTGCACATCCCAGCGGCGCTGATCCGGCCCAACCACCTCGCCCAACAGCACGGCCCGCCCGTCCCCCAACTGCGGAACCCAGTTGCCGAACTGATGTCCGGCATAGGCCTGCGCCAGCGGATGGGCCCCGTCCGGCACCCTGTTTCCCGCAAAAACCGCGATCCAGTCCGGCCCGGCCAACGCCTTGGCATCCAGCCCCATTTCGGCCGCCAACGCCGCATTGACCGCGATCAAACCCGGTTCTGCGACGGGCACTGGCAACACGGGCGCAAAGAACCGATCCGGCAGTCGGGCATAGGAATTGTCAAACAGCATCGCCAGAACCTCCGTCAGGGATGCACTCTACATAGGGCAGAACCCTGCCCTATGCACCGCCATCGTCACAAAATTTCCCGGTCACAAGCGCAGCCCCGCCCAGCAAGGCCCCGTTACAACCGTGCCAGCCGCTCGTTCAGCAACCCGTAAAACCCGTCCGCGTCGATATCGCGGATGAATAGCGCGTTGGTGGCGCGTCCCGACACGCGCCACCAATCCGCCACGGTCATGCCGATCGTGAACTCGCCCTTTGTCTCGATCTCGACATTGATGTCACGGCCCGAGAACAGGTCGGGCCGGATCAGCCAGGCAATCGTGCAAGGATCATGCAAAGGAGCCCCCTGAGAGCCGTATTTCTCCATGTCGAACCGTTCAAAGAAATCGGTCCACTCGGCCACCATCCGCCCCACTTCGGTTCCCATGTCGCGGAATGCCTGAACGCGCGCGGCGGTGGTCAACGCCTTGTGCGTCACATCCAGCGGCATCACGACCAAAGGCACACCCGAGCGGAACACGATCTGCGCGGCCTCGGGGTCGACATAGATATTGAACTCGGCCGCGGGGGTGATGTTGCCAACCTCGAAATACGCGCCGCCCATCAGCACGATCCGCCCCACGCGGGCCACCACGTCAGGTGCCTTCAGGAACACTGCCGCTATGTTGGTCAGCGGCCCGATGGGGACCAGGGTCACGCTGCCCTCTGGTTCGCGCCGAAGGGTTTCGATGATGAAATCGACGGCATGCCCTTGGGCCAACGGCATCACGGGATCTTGCATCACCGGACCATCAAGTCCGGTCTTGCCGTGAACGTGCTCGGCTGTCACAAGGCGGCGCTGCAAGGGCGCGTCACAGCCGGCGAACACCTTCATGTCGGGGCGGCCTGCCAGTTCACACACGATCCGTGCGTTTTTTTGCGTCAACGCCAGAGGTACATTGCCCGCAACACATGTAATCCCCAGGACCTCGATGTCCTCGGGTGAGGCCAACGCCAGCAAGATGGCGACAGCGTCATCCTGCCCCGGATCGGTATCAATGATGATCTTTTGCGGGTGTGCCACCGGGTCTGGTTCCTTTTTGATGATGCGCGGAGGTGCAAGAAATCTTGCATGGCAAGGCTTGTCCATGCCAAAAGCGCTTATTGTGCAGCCAGCTTTGCCGACGCCAGCCACAATTGCGCCCAGCGCCCCGGCTATGATGCGTGCGTCAACCCGAAAGATCCAATCGACAAGAAAGGTCGTGCCATGACAATTTCCGCCGCCGAGCAGCTCTTGATGGAACTGATCAACCGGGCCCGGCTTGACCCGTTGCTGGAAGCAAGACGGCAAGGGATCGACCTGAACTATAATCTGGCGCCCGGCACGCTGAATGCCGACGCGCGGCAGGTTCTGGCCCCAAGTGCTGCGCTGGCGTTGGCGGCCGAGAGTCATTCGCAGTGGATGCTGAACGCTGACGTCTTCAGCCACACGGGGCAGAACGGGTCCTCGGCAACCCAGCGCATACAGGCGGGGGGGTACCAACTGTCAGGAAGTTGGGCGACCGGCGAAAACATATCCTGGACGGGCAGCACCGGGGCGATAAACCTGAACTCTGCAATAGTTCAACAGCACAACGGTCTGTTTGTCAGTTCGGGTCATCGCACCAATATCCTGAGCGATACATTCCGGGAAATTGGCGTGGCGCAAGTCGAAGGTCAGTTCACCGCGGGTGCGACCACCTACAATGCCTCGATGCTGACGGAGAACTTTGGTCGCTCGGGTTCCACCGTGTTTTTGACGGGTGTGGCCTTCAACGACCAGAACTCGGATAAATTCTATGGCATTGGCGAAGGCGTCGCGGGGGTTGGCTTTGCGGTCGGAAACGTCACTGGCGTTACCGCCGCAGCCGGGGGGTATGCGCTGGCGCTGACAGCTCAGGTCGCCACCACCGTTACCGTGACATGGGGCGCCACCGTCAAGCAGGTTGTGCTTGATCTGTCGCAAGGCAACGTCAAGCTGGACGTGTTGTCAGATGGAACTCTGCTTACGTCGGGGTCAATGACGCTGGGAAATGGGGCCGTCCGGGCCCATTTGCTGGGCGCGGACACCCTTTCGCTGACAGGGAATGCGGCGGCCAATAACCTGGTCGGCAACCGAAGCAACAATGTGATGGACGGTGGCGCAGGTGCCGACACCATCAGCGGTGGAGGCGGGCGCGATTCGATCACAGGAGGCCAAGGTGACGATCTTTTGCTGGGTGGCGCCGCCGGGGATTTCGTCTATGGCGGCGACGGAAATGACAGGTTGATGGGCCAAGCGGGCGATGACCGCCTGTTTGGTGACGCAGGCAACGACCGCCTGTTTGGCGGTGATGGTGACGACCGCCTGCATGGCGGCACCGGCAACGATATCTTGACAGGGGACGCCGGGGCGGACTCGTTCGTCTTTGCCCGCGGGCTGGGGCGTGACCGGATCGCCGACTTTACGGCTGCCGAGGGCGACCGCATTTTGCTTCATCCGGGCCTGTGGGCCGGGTCATTGTCTGCGCAGGGCATCGTCGATACCTATGGCACCATCCTCAATGACACGTTGCGACTGACCTTCAGTTCCGCCGACATCCTGATTGTAGACAACGTGCGCACGCTGGCAGGCGTTGCGGATTGGATCGACGTGATCTGAGGGCGCTCAGTCCGTCTGAAGATCAGTCAACAAAGTCCGAGACAGCATAGCCCTGAATGAACAACAGGG
>JAUSPL010000229.1 GCA_030656535.1 Gemmobacter sp. | reverse complement strand
GGGTATCGCGGCATGAAGGAATACGAGCTTGGCTTTGATCGCTTCGCGGTCAAGGGCGAGAACCTTTTGGGCGGTGTTCCCGGGCAGGGGTTCAAGCAGTTGATGCAGACCTTCGAATCCGCACGCATCCAGACGGCGGCGCGGGCCATTGGCGTGGCGCAAAACGCGCTGGAGGTCGGCATGAAATATGCCGAAGACCGCAAGCAGTTCGGCAAGGCCCTGATCGAATTTCCGCGCGTGGCTGACAAGTTGGCGATGATGGCAGTGGAAATCATGGTGGCGCGCCAACTGACCTATTTCAGTGCCTGGCAAAAAGACCATGACAAGCGCTGCGATCTGGAAGCCGGAATGGCCAAGCTTTTGGGCGCCCGTGTGGCTTGGGCTGCGGCAGACAATGCGTTGCAGATCCATGGTGGCAATGGGTTCGCGCTGGAATACCAGATCAGCCGGATCCTGTGCGACGCGCGCATCCTGAACATCTTTGAAGGGGCGGCTGAAATTCAGGCGCAGGTTATAGCGCGACGATTGCTGGACTGAAGGCAGGCAATTGCAGGGCGCGGCAAGCTGTTGCCGCGCTACTGCGCGCGCAGTCTATGAGCGGCACCAAGGCGGGGATGCAATCTCCCCGCCAGCGCCCAACAGCCAAACAACGCCGCCCCCATCGCCGCAAACAGCATGGGCAGGGGGGCGATCAGCAGCACAGCCCAAGCCAAACCGGGTGTGAAGATACCAGAAACGTCGCGAAAGCTGGAATAGACGGCGGCCATTTCCGTGCGCTCGGACGGCTTCACCGCCATCAGGAACGGCAATCCACCGGATACGTCCAGCAGCAGCAAAAACAACGTGGCCCCCATCAGGACCGCTACTGCGACGACAGGAAATCCTGACAGCGCGCTGGCAAGACAAAACGCCAGCCCTGCTCCCATGAAGCCGGTGCGGATTGCCCGACGGACAGAATGCGCCTGCATCCAGCGCAGCATCAGCGGCGCGCCGAACAACATCACCGAAGTCGCTGACAGCGAGGCTCCTCCAATCCGATTGTCCAGACCAGCCTCAATCGCATAGATCGGCAAATAGACGACAAACACCCACCATCCGGACGAGCGGATCACCGCAAAGACCCATCCGGCAATCAGTCGGGGCTGGGCAAAGAACCGGGGCAGATAGACCAAAGGGTTGACCGTCGGGCCGCGCGCCTTGGTGATGACCTTGCCGTTGCCCAGGCGCATCACCCAGAACGTGGTCATCAAGGTGATGGCCAGAACGGTAGCCACCATAAACGGCAAGGGCCGCCAGATGTTCACCAACACGACGCCAAGCACCGGACCCACCGACCATGCCAGCGCACCATAGAACATCCGGGTTGATTCGTTGCGCCCCAGATCTGTCTTGCGGATATAATCCAGCACATAGGCGTTCAGGCAGATGTAGACGGTCACCGTTCCAAGCGCATTGAACCCCACGGCCAGTCCCATGAACGGCCCACCCACAATCGCAGCCATCTGGCCCAGAAGATAGAACCCAATTCCAAGCGTATAGGTCCAGCGGCGCGGCAGGTGCGATGTAATCCACGGCACCATCAGGCCAAACAGCAAAGAGCAGCACCCGATTGAGAAATAGATGGCCGACACTGTGCCTGCATCGCCGAAGGCCCGGTACATCTCCAACGGAAAGACCGACACAAGCATACTGCGGATGCCCGCGTCCAATCCGGAAAGTACGGCGAAACTCCGCACACCGGGGTTGGGGGTGTGCGGGACTTGATCGGGCAGGGTCGAGCTGGGCATTGGTCTTCCTCTTGGACCCAAACGACACTGCTGCGCCCACTCTGTCTGTTCCCGGCGCGACACCTGAAGGTCGGTTGCAGGCTGTTGCGCAGGTTTCGCGCGGCGCTGTCAGGCGCGTCCCAGAAGGTCTGCCAGTCTGGCCCGCGCCTCGGGCAAGGGGCGCGCGCCCGGGTCCTGGCACAGACCCCGGTTCAGAAAATGTCCCGTCAGCCGCAGCCCTGCGGCAAGCTCGTCCGGGGTGGCCGGGCCGGGTCTGGTCAGGCAGGCGGGCAGGGGCAGCAGCCTTGCCGCCCAGTCACCCGCCGCCTGCGCCGTGACCGCCCGCCCGCTGCGCGGACTGACATAGGCAAGCCCCTCGGTTGCGCCCGTAATGGCGCATTGCGACAGGTCCAGCCCAAACCCCAGTTCCTCCAGCAGCCGCAGTTCCCAGTGCAGGTACAGGACAGGCCAATCCGGCACAGTGCTCAGCGCGTCAAGAAGCGCCAGCGTCGCGTGATAAAGCGCGGGAAACGGGGCACGTTCGGGAAGGCTGCGCGCCGTCAGGGCACAGATCGCCGTCAACCCTGCCAAAGCACGTCGGTCGGCCAACAAATTTGCGGCGCGCGCCCGGATGGGCTCTACCGTGTAGACGCCCAGCTGATCCTCGAGCCGGGCGCGCCAACTGACCGCCAATTGCGTGCCGGGCTGCAAATGTGGTGTCATGCGCCGCCCCGCGCCGCCTCGCACGACGCCCGCGTGACGGCCCTGGGCCTGCGTGAACACTTCGATGATTGCGGCGCTTTCCCCGTGCGTGCGCACGGCCAAAAGCACACCTTCGTCTTGCCATTCCATCGGCAGATTATCCGCCCTTGCCGCTGCGGCGACAAGTCCCGTGATCGCGGGACATTGCTTGTGGTCTACGGGCCAGTCAAATCCCGGCGATGGTTCCTTGTCCCGGTCTTGTCGCCGCGATTGAAGGGTGTGGCGCGGTTGGCCCCCGGTATCGCCAGCCCGTCGGATCAGGAGGAAGGCCGCGCATGTGTTTGCGGGTCAGATGATGGCTTTGACCTCAGTTGGCTGCGTGGGCCGACCTCTGGTCGTGTCCATTCACCTGTGCCGGTGCATCCAGGGGGCGCAAACCGCGGCCTGATACAGGCTGGACCCACCCAAGGCGTGCGCCCTTTGCGCTTGCGCGGGTGTCAGCCCGCCAAGCCATCTTGCTCCAGCAAGGTGCGGCCCCGGCGGTCTTCCAGTTCTATGACCCAAAGATCTGGATCTCGCGCCCGTGCACGGGCGACCAGCGCCCCGACCTCGGCTTCGGGTCCCTCGGCCAATGGCATCCAGGTCCGCGCCCCGGTCATCAGATCAAATGACCGCTGCATCGCCCGCGCGCGACCGTCCAGAGTGGCACATACCACCAGCACCGCGCCTGCTGTCGAATCCCCACGCGCGACCACATAGGCTGGAATATCCGCCAGCCGCAGACGGTTGAGGTAGGCGTGCACCCAGAAGTCAGCGGTAAGGCGGGGGGTCATCCCCGCCCTTTCGGTTCGGCCCGGATTTCCAGATTGCCAAAAGCGGCTGGCGCCTCAGTTGCCATCCTTGAAATCCAGCCCCATTTCGGAATACCGCTCTGCCTCTTCTTGCCAGTTCGGACGTACCTTGACTTGCAGGAACAAATGGACCGGACGTCCGATGAATTCGGCGATTTCAGCGCGCGCGGCGGTTGATATCGATTTGATCGTCTCGCCACCCTTGCCAAGCAAAATGCCCTTGTGGCCATCGCGCGCGACATAAATCAGCTGATCTATCCGGGTGGACCCATCGGCACGGTCTTCCCACTTTTCGGTTTCCACGGTCAACTGATAGGGCAGTTCTTCGTGCAGGCGCAGCGTCAGCTTTTCGCGTGTCACTTCGGATGCGATCATGCGCATCGGCAGGTCGGCGATCTGGTCTTCGGGGTAGAACCACGGCCCCAGCGGAAGCTGCGACGCCAGCCAGTCGCGCAGCTTGTCGACGCCATAGCCCTTTTCGGCCGAGATCATGAAGGTTTCGGCAAACGGAAACGCCTCATTCATCTTTTGCGCAAGAGCGAGCAAGACCTCGGCCTTGACCCGGTCGATCTTGTTGATCGCCAGGGCGACAGGCTGTCCCTGCGGGATGCGGTCACGCATGGTGTCGATGATGGCGGCGGTGCCGTCGGTCAGGCCCCGATGCGCCTCGACCAGCAACACGATGACGTCGGCATCCGCAGCCCCGCCCCATGCGGCGGCAACCATTGCGCGGTCCAGGCGACGGCGCGGACGAAACAGACCGGGTGTATCGACAAACACGATCTGAGTGTTGCCCGCCATGGTCACGCCCCGGATGCGGGTGCGGGTGGTCTGGACCTTGTGGGTCACGATCGACACTTTGGCCCCGACCATGCGGTTAAGCAGGGTAGACTTGCCAGCGTTGGGTTCGCCGATCAACGCGACGAATCCGGCCCGCGTCGGCCCGGTCGCGGTTTCGCTCGCACCCATTTCGCCAATCGGCTTCGAATGTTCGTCTTCTGTTTGGTCGGTGTCAGTCATCGCCTGCCTCCATGCGCCGCAACAAGGCGGCTGCCGCAGCCTGTTCGGCAGCGCGTTTCGATCCGGCCTGCGCGCGTTCGGCAGCCCCGTTGGATAGCCGCGCCTCGATCGTGAACATCGGCTGATGTGCCGGTCCCTCGCGCGCTGCTTCTATATAGTCTGGCGGGGGCAACCCCCGCGCCTGCGCCCATTCTTGCAAAGATGTCTTCGCATCGCGGGCGTCGGTCTTGACCCGTGCCACCCGGTCGCCCCAAAGTCTTAATACCACAGTGCGGGCCGCATCGAACCCGCCATCTCGATAGACGGCCGCAATTACGGCTTCCAGCGCATCGCCCAGCAAGGCTTCCTTGCGCCGCCCGCCTGACAGCATTTCCGACCGCCCCAGCCGCAGAACCTCACCCAAGCCCAGGTCGCGCGCAACATCCGCGCAGGTTTCCTTGCGGACCAGCGCGTTGAACCTTGGGGCCAGTTGGCCTTCGGCGGCGGTCTTGTCGGCCATCAGCAACGCCTCGGCCATCACGATACCCAGCACGCGGTCGCCCAGAAACTCCAGCCGTTGATTGTCGGGTCGGGTCGGGGTCGAAATCGACGGGTGTGTAAGCGCGCGGATCAGCAGTTCCGGGCGGCGGAACTCGTGCCCCAATCGGCCCGAAAAGGCCTGGAGATCGGCAGAAATCCTCACTCGACCGCCTTGAAGAAGCGATCAGACCGCCAGGTCCAGAAATACAGCATCGACGATCCGGCCGACGAGAACATGATCCGGTCGGCGCGACCAATCAGGTTTTCGGCAGGCACAAAGCCGACGCCGCCAACGGCACGGCCATAGCGGCTGTCCTGGCTGTTGTCGCGATTGTCGCCCATAAAGAAATAGTGCCCGTCCGGCACAGTGAATACCGGGGTGTCATCGCCAAAACCGCCGTTGTCGATGTTCAGCACGGCATGCGTCCGCCCACCCGGCAGGGTTTCGATGAACCGCGATTTGGTGCATAGGCCACCAGCGCCGACCGGTCCATTTTCACAGCGCGGCAGATTGGCCATCGGGGGTCTGCGGCACTTCGGCTCCGTTCAATTGCAGAACGCCGCCGACCATCTGCACTGTATCACCCGGCAGGCCGATCAACCGTTTGATGAAATCCGATCCGTTGACCGGATGGCGAAACACGACAACATCGCCTCGGTCCGGTTCCGACGCGAATAGCCGACCGTCGAATGGGCAGGCCGAGAACGGACACGAATGCTTGGAATAGCCGTAGGCCATCTTGTTGACGAACAGGAAGTCGCCGATCAGCAACGTTTCCTTCATCGAGCCCGAGGGAATCCAGAATGGCTGAAACAACAGCGTGCGAAAGATGCCTGCGATCAGCAGGGCGTACACGATGGTCTTGATCGTCTCGACGATGCCGCCGTCGGCTGCAGCACTTTTTGCCATGGTTTCCTGCCTTATACTCTGGTCCGGGGCTACATGCGCGCGCGCAGGCGGCAAGTCAAGCTGATGGGGCGCCCGTGATGGGTCGCGCTTCGATCACTACAAAGGCCTGTGCCCAAGGGTGGTCGTCGGTCAGGGTGACGTGGATCACCGCTTTGTGGCCGGGTGGGGTCATTGCGGCCAGCCGTTCTGCGGCCCAACCCGTCACCTGCATCACCGGCTGGCCGGTGGGCAGGTTGGTCACCGCCATGTCGCGCCAGCGGATCCCCATGGCCAGCCCGGTGCCAAGCGCCT
>JAUSPL010000214.1 GCA_030656535.1 Gemmobacter sp. | reverse complement strand
TTCCCGTCCCGCGCCCGACCGCGCCATTCCGACAAATGGATCGCCCGAAGCCCATACCGCGCCGCAACCGCGTTCACCGTCACACCAGGCTTCAGGCTATCCGCAACGATCCGCGCCTTCACCTCGTAAGGCCAACGCTTCTGGCCATTGGCCCGAATCTCAACCCCGTAGTCCCTGAGAACCTCCACCGTAGTCGCCATCGCGAAACCCTCACCCGATCTCCGTCAGGCGCGCCATCGCAGGTCAGGCGAAAATCGGGAAGGTGCGCCCCACGAAACGCTTGTAAAGGTACCGGTCCTTCAACTCGATTTCCGTATTGACCGGCCAGAGCCTCCAAGGCTTTCGGTAGCTCGTAGCGCCCGATCAGGCGGCAGAGCGGCTGAAGGTGACCTGATTGCGGCCTTCGGCCTTGGCGGCCAAAAGCGCGCGATCTGCGCGCTCGATCAGCATGGCGGCGCTGTCAGGCGGCGGACCGGACAGCGCAAGACCGATCGAAACCGTGATTGTCAACCGCCCAACGTCATCCGCAAGCGTGATCGGTAGCCCCCGCACTGCGCGACACAGCCGCTCTGCGACGTCTCGGGCCTCGGGCTCTGTGACATCCGGCAATGCCGCGAGAAATTCCTCTCCACCGATGCGCGCCAGCAGATCGCCGGGGCGCAAGGCGGCCGACAGCCGCCGCGCGACTTCGGTCAGCACAGCATCTCCGGCACTGTGACCGTGGTGGTCATTGACCAGCTTGAACCGATCGATGTCGATCAACATGACCGCGCAGGGCAGCCCACACTCTTGCGCGACCCGGTTCATTCCGGTCAGCGCAGGCATCGCATAGCGACGGTTGTAAAGTCCGGTCAGCGGATCCGTGACCGCCAGTTTCAGCCCCTGACGTACGGCGGCCCGCCCCTGATCTGCCGCGCGTTTGCGCCGGATCAGCGTTCGGGCCCGCAGCGCGGTTTCGCGTCCGTCAAACCCGTCGGCAATCTGGTCATTGGCCCCCAGATCCAGCGCCATCGCCGCCGCCGCAGACTGATCCTGGGGAATGACCATGCAGATCGCTGCGTGGCGTGTGTCGGGGTGCGACCGAAGGTGGGACATCAACTGCAGACCATTGCCCTGCAGTCCGCTTTCTTGCGGCCCCAGATCGGCCGCAATGATGTAAAGATCCGGCGTCGGACGCAGCCCACCCGCCAATGCCTCTTCGCGTGTCAAGACTTCGAGACGGTCGGTCAGGTGGGGTGCCAGCGTGTTGCGCCAGCGCAGGGTGGTTTCGGGGCGGGCAGCAACCAATGCGATGCGGCCGGGCAAGTCAAACCCCGCCCCCGGTTCTGCAAAACCACAAACCCGAAGGTCATCGGTGGCAAGGTCGGGGCCTGCGCTGTCATCGCGGTCGCGCAAGAGGTTGCGGATCCGGGCCAGCAAGACCTGATCGTCGATCGGCTTTTGCAGGAAATCATCCACGCCGACCGCCAGCGCATCCAGTTTCGCCTCTTCATCGCCGGTTGCCGTGAACATGATGACCGGCACACTGCGCGTCAGCGGATCGGCACGCAAGGCGCGGGTCACGCTGATTCCATCCATGTCGGGCAACAGATAGTCCAGCAAAATCAAGTCTGGTAGCGTGGTGCGCGCCAGAGCCAGCGCCTCGGCTCCGTTGGGGGCCATGACCGTGTCGTAAAAGGCCGCCCCAAGTTTCACCTTGAGCACGATCCGGTTCGTCGCGACGTCATCAACAATGAGAATTTTTCGGGCCATGGCGGGTGATGTCCTCTTGCCCTGCAACACGCATCTACTCCAATCTGCTGCCTGATTGGTTAAGAATTCCTTTCGATCCGTTTACGTTTGCGTGAGGATCGGCGGAACCCCGCCAATTAAGTGCGAACATATTTCAGGAACTGCCCCGCAGGGCATGAAAGGAACGGCAATGGCGGTTCAGGCAGATATCGTGGCATTGCAGGCGCTGGGCTGGATTGCGGGGCAAGAGGATGTGCTGGGCGCTTTCATGGGGGCAAGCGGTCTGGGTCCGTCCGATCTGCGCGACCGCGCGGCGGATCCGGAATTTCTGGCGTCCGTGCTGGATTTCCTGCTGATGGACGATGCCTGGATCGTGGCGTTTTGCGACGCGGCAGGACTGCCCTACACCGCACCATCGCAGGCCCGGGCGGGATTGCCGGGCGGACAGGCGATGCATTGGACCTGACAGGTTGCAATCGCCACAAGCCGCAGGCAGTCTGGCCCCGGACGCGCAGGAGGCGACGATGATCGATGGCGTGATATTCGACAAGGACGGGACGCTGTTCGATTTCCGCCGGACCTGGGGAGAATGGGCACAGCGTCTGTTGACCGAACTTGCGCTGGGCGACGTGATGCGCGCGGCCGAACTGGGCCAGATGATCGGATTTGATTTTCGCACCCGCGATTTCCACCCCGACAGTCCCGTGATCGGGGGAACCCCGCCCGAAATCGCCGACATCCTGATCCCCCATCTTCCCGGTACCGATGCGCGCGCGCTGGTCAACAGGATGAACGCCTTGGCCGCCACGGTTTCGCTGGCCGAGGTCGTGCCGCTG
>JAUSPL010000212.1 GCA_030656535.1 Gemmobacter sp. | reverse complement strand
CGAAAGCCTTGGCGCGACCAAAGGGCGCACAAACCGCCGGATCGTGGTGCCGCTGATGTCGGGTGGTATCCTTGCGGGGTTTGTCACGTCCTTTGCCACCGCGGCGGTCGAACTGTCGGCAACCATCATGTTGGTCAGCCGTGAAAGCGATGCACCCTTGGCTTACGGAATCTATCTGTTCATGCAATCACCCTCGGGTCGCGGGGCGGGGGCTGCCTTGGGCATCCTTGCTGTCGTCATCGTGGCACTTGGCACCTATCTGTCCCAACGCATCATTGAAAACGACCGTCTCCGCCGCGCGTCTGCGCCCGGCACCGACCATTGAGCTGCAAAGGATCTGCGCATGACCATCCCGAAAACCGGAATACGCATCGAGGACCTGCACCTCGCTTTTGGTGACACCACAGTCCTGGCGGGAATAAACCTTGAAATTCAGCCGGGCGAGTTCTTTGCCTTTCTCGGCCCCTCGGGGTCGGGAAAATCCACGTTGTTGCGCGCCATTGCAGGATTCGGCCCAAAACCGCGTGGCCGGATCTTGCTGGGGGATCATGATGTCGCGGATCTGCCGCCCTGGAAACGCAATGTCGGGATGGTGTTTCAATCCTATGCGCTGTGGCCACACCTGTCGGTGCGCCAGAATGTTGCCTTTGGGTTGGAAGAACGCCGTATGCCTCGGCGCGAGATCGGGCCAAAGGTGGATGCCGCGCTGGATCTGGTCGGGCTGCGTCACCTGGCGGATCGGATGCCGTCACAACTGTCGGGGGGGCAACAGCAGCGCGTCGCCCTGGCGCGGACCGTAGCCATCGAACCAAAGGTTTTGCTGCTGGATGAACCCCTGTCGAACCTTGACGCGGCTTTGCGCGTCCAGATGCGACGTGAACTGTTGGCTTTGCAACGCAAACTGGGGCTGACCACGATCTTTGTGACCCACGATCAGGAAGAGGCGAATACCACCTCGGACCGCATGGCAGTGTTGGACGGCGGCGTGATCCAGCAGATCGGCACACCACAGGAATTGTATGACACGCCCGCCAATGGCTTTGTCGCGGGGTTTCTGGGAACCGCGAACATTCTGAAAGGGCGGATGTCAGACGGGGTTTTCGTGACCGAAGGCGGCAGCCGCCTGCGTGTCGCCACGCCACGCACCGGCGCAGACCGGATGGTCTTGCGGCCGCAGAATGTCGCCCTGATGCCGCCGGGCGATCAGGACACGATCGCGGGCACGGTGCGCCACCGCGAGTTTCTGGGGTCGCAGATCCGCTATATCGTGGATACTGCGGACGGCCAGATCATCGTGGACACGCTTCATGGATCGGGAATCCAGACATATGCGATTGGCGCGGCGGTGGCGCTGCGGGTTGATACCCGCCTTGCGCCGCTGTTGGTATAGCCGATGGCCGAGCTCTGGTTTGTACGGCATTTTCGGACACCCTGGAACGCCGAGGGTCGGATTCAGGGCCGCCGTGATGTGGCACTGGAAGAACCGTTGTCTGATGCCGACCGCAGGGCGCTGAACGACAACTTGCTGCGGTTGAAAGGCCAGGAGTTCGGCGCCGTCTGGTGTTCGCCCCTGCTGCGGGCGCGTCAAACGGCTGCGCTGCATGGATATGACGCACCTGAATTGCGCGATGATCTGGCCGAGTTGAACTTTGGTCCATGGGAAGGGCAGTTGTGGTCGGACATGGAAACCGCCCACCCCGGCGGATGGCACAACGCCCCGCACAGTCTGACGCTGGGCGAACCTTTTGACGGGTTTGCAGATCGCGTTCGGCGTGTCGCCGACCTGGTGGCTGGCCGAGACGGGGCCCCGGTGCTGGTGTTTGGGCACGGGGCATGGGCAAACTGCTTGCAGGCGATCAGCGCAGCTACGTCACCCGAAGCCATGAACCAACACCAGACCCTCAATGGTGCGGTGCTCCGCTTTGGACAGGATGGCACCTTGATTGACGAATGATCGGACCTGGAGGCCGCGCAGGTCATCTGCGGTGCTTGAACGAATCAGTGAAGGGGCAGATCATTTCGCCAAGTGACCGCCACGGTCGCACCCCTTATTCCCCGCAGGCTGCCATGCCAAGCCGCCCATTTTCACGCCGAATTGTGTTGAACGTCGGGCTTTTTCTGGGCGCGTCGGTCTTGGCTGGACGCGCATTTGGCGCGGATGTCATCGGGATCGCCGTGCGTTTGCGCGGTCAGGGCGTGCTGACGCGGTCGTCCACTCCGCACGCGTTGCAAGTGAACGATCCGTTGATGGATGGCGATACTGTGGCCACGTCGTCCGCCAGCTATGCCGAACTGATGTTGCATACGCGGACCACGATAAACCTTGGCCCTGACAGTACCTTCGGGATTGACCGCTTTGTTGCCGATCTGGGCGGGGTGATCGACATTGGTGGCACGATCGTATTTGACCGCCCTGATGATCTTGCGCCGATTGACCTGACCCTGCGCAGCACCTTTGCTCAGATCGGTGTGCGCGGCACGCGATTTTTCGCAGGGCCCAGCAACGGGGCCTTTGCAGTTTTTGTCGAACGGGGCCGGGTATCTGTTACGGCCGCAGGCGAAACCCGCGACCTGTTGGCAGGTGACGGCGTTGACATCGCCACCGCGGGCGGGCCACCGGGCGGCGTGGTGCGCTGGGGTGAGGCGCGGATCGCCGCCGCCTTTGCCAGCGCGGGCCTGTGATCTGAAAACTTACTATGCGACACCGCGCCCCTGCGCTCAGGGGGCCGTATCAGGCAAGGTGAACAGATCCACGGTGCCAAAGCTGCGCACTTCAACCGGGCCCAGTGGGCGCAGCGGTGTGGTCGCAAGCGCGGCGGTACCCGGGCCAATGCAGACGGCCGTGCCCAATGTCTTGTTGGCGTCCTGCAACCTGGCAGCAAGGTTTACGGCGTCGCCGTAGGCCGTATAGTCGATCTTGGACTCGGCCCCGACGTCGCCCAGTACGGCCACACCCGTTTCCACCCCGATCCGGGTGCGGCCAAGCCCGGTGCCAGCGATGTCTGGCCGCTGGCGAAAAGCCTCTGTCGCGCGGCAGATCGCAGCCGCGCAGGCAAGCGCCTGATCGGCGTGATCTGGTTGGTCCAGCGGCGCGTTGAACAAGGCATGCACAGAGTCGCCCACCAATTTGTCGATCATCCCGCCGTGCGTCATCACGATCTGGCAGGTCAGGGCAAAATAAGCGTCCAGCACCCGAACCAGTTCCTGCGGGCCGATCTGCCGCGTCATCGTGCTGAAGCCCTCGATGTCGGTAGACAGCGCCGTCACCAACCGGGATTCCCCGTCCAGCCGCAGCAGGTTGGGGTTATCGGCAATCCGGGCCACGATGGCGCGGGGCAGCAACTGACCCATGCGTGCGCGTAGTTGCCGTTCGGCGCGTGCACTGGCGGCAGCTTTTGCAATTAGCGCCAGCAAGACGGGCAGCAAGGCGGCCAATGCAGGGAGAGCGGGGTCCACCAACCAGTTCCAAATGCCAAAGGCCGCCAGCGCCCCGCTGGCCCAAGCCACCGCCAGCCCCAAAAGGCAGATCAGGGCGGGGACTGGCGGCAACCATATCAGCACGGCCAGCGCCGCCGCCCCGGCGACCAGCACGAACCCCGCCTCGACCAGCGCAGCCCGCGCAGGGCGATGGGGCGACCGCCCCGTCAAAAGATCGGTGACAAGATCAGCGTGTATTTGCACCGATGGGTGGAGCGGGCTTGTGGCCGATGCCCGCAATCCTCCGCGTTGGGGCAGACTGCTGCCGACCAGAACGACAGCGCCAACCAGCCGATCCGGATCGGCCTGTCCGGTCAGAACATCCGTGGCCGCAAAGGTCCGCCCGGCCCAGACCGCCGGATCCGAGGGCCGGAACCGCAACAAGGCAGCGCCCTCCAGCGGCAGGATGTCCTTGCTTATGCGCAACCAGGGCCCCAGACCCAGCATCGGCGCGGGATCGGCGCGGGCAATTCGCACAGCCTCGACGGCCAGCGCAGGATAGGGCGTGCCCGCCACCGCAACCACCGCCGCAATGCGACGCACGCGGGCATCCCTGTCACCGACCAGCGACACCGGCGCAACAGCCCGCGCCGCCTGGGCAAAGGCAGGGCACGCAGCCTCGGCGCCGGCTACCGACCACAGTGCCTGACCCGCCCCAGAGGCCATGGCGATGACCGGGCGGGGCGTGGGCGGCGGCCCGCGCCGGTCCGACAGCAAGAAGCCCAGGACGACAGGCGCGCGCGCAATCGCACGGGCCAGCGCGTCGTTCGGCGGGCCTGAATCGCAGGTACCGGAAAACGTCATGTCGACGGCGACCACGGCAGGACCCGCATCCGCAATCTTGTCGATCAGCCGCGCCGTCGCCGCCCGGTCCCACGGCAGCCCGGTTTCGTCCTGTGCGCCGATATCAATCACCACAACCCTGACATCTGCCGCGACCGTCTGTTTCAGCAAGGTGTCGAACACGCGGTCCTGCCAGCCGACAACCAACGGGTCCTGCCGCCAGATCACCAGCGACAGTGTCAAGGCCACCGACAGAACAACCAGACCCGGCCAGATCTGTCGCAACGCACCCAGCCGCGCTGGGGCGCGTGTCGATACCGGATGCGAGGCTGGGGGCTGGGTCACCTGTTACCCCCGTTGATCGGCGCTGGTCATCAGAAGGGCGGTGTCACACGACCAGATATCCCCGACCTTGCAAAGCGCCCCCAGTTCACTCAAGGCCTGCAAGGCGCGGTTTACCTTGGGGCGGCCTGCACCCAGAACTGCAGCCATCCCGGACTGGCTGATTTTCGGCCTCAGGACGGCCTTGGGGGGCAACGAGTCGCCGTGAATTTGGCGCAAAACAAACAACAAGAACCGGGCGGCCCGTGCCTCCAGATTGCAAAGCGCAAGGGATTCAAGCTGATCCGTGGTTTTGCGCAGGCGGCGGTTGAAATGGCGCGCACCGGAAAAGACCAGATCAGGATGCCCTGCAGCGATGTCGTCAAATGCCTTGCGGTACACCACATGCCCGACGCTCGGCACAAGTGCGGTGGCATCCGCAGTCCGGGGGGCATGGCCAAACAATGCCATCTCGCCCAGCGGGTCCCCTGCTTCGGCGTGGCGCAAGATCAGTTCGCGCCCGCCCTGGGTGCCAACTGTCAGCCGGACCCGACCCGAGGCCAATGCAACCAGATAGTCACCCGGATCTCGGCGCTGAAACAACACCGCGCCGGTTGGCCGTTCTGTCCGCCCCGCCGCCCCGACGACCGCCTGCAGGGTCCCCGGGTGAAGCCCGTCAAACAGCGCGAACGAGCGCCAGAATGCCGGTTTTTCCATGCGGCCGATCGGTTGGATTCCGGTCATGTCATCCCTGCAACCGGACCTTGGCCCGGAACCAACCCGCAAGCCGGGCCACAGCCAAGGTCGCCAATCCGCCGCCAAAGCGCAAGCAAAGCCTGCGCAGGTTCGTACCACACCCACCCTGTTCCTTGGGGAACAGCGCAAACCCCGCACCAATGCGAAAGTGCGGGCATGCGACGCACACCTGTCGCGGGCGTTTAACCAGATGGAGACGTCGGATGCCTAGGCTTTTTCGCATCGACGGCACCCGCAACTCTGACCGCAAAGGGACGGACGGCACCTTGTCGATTTTTTGCGACAGTATCGCCGGGCTGAACGGCAATGACACCATCTTTGTCCACGGTGGCAATGGCACCGTGTCGAGAGGCGACGGCAATGATCTGAACTTCGGCCTTGGAACCTTTGGGATGGGGTCGGGCAATGATCGGCTTTTTGGCGATGCGGGCAACGACACGGTCCTTGCCTCGACCAGGTTTGACACGGTGTTTGGCGGCACCGGGACGGACACCCTGTCCTTTGCCGACATGCCATCGCCGGGGCAATTGTTCGGGGCCGTCAACACCATCAGCCTGACCATGGGTCGATTTGGCGGGATGACCTTTTCTGACTTCGAAAACGTCATCACCCATACCAACGACGACGTGATTTCAGGCAACTCTGGCAACAACGAACTGACAGGGCTGAAGAGCAATGATGTGCTGATCGGTGAGGCCGGGGCGGATGTTTTGCCCGGCGATGCGGGCAGCGACAAACTGGATGGTCGGCTTGATGCAGACAGGCTGTTTGGCGGGGCCTGCAACGATACTCTGCTTTGCGGGTCGGGGAATGATACCCTCGTCGGCGATGCAGATAGTGACCGGCTGGAAGGCGGCAGCGGAACAGACAGCATGTTCGGCGGCAGCGGCCAGGACACCCTCCTGGGCGGGTCTGAAAACGATACGATGTCCGGTGACAGCGGCAATGATTTGATGACCGGCGATACAGGCAATGATGTCATGTTTGGGGCTGACGGCGACGACAGGCTGTTTGGCAACGACGGGAACGACACTCGGGTGGGTGACAACAACAAGGGCCAACTCAGCGGAGGGGCAGGGAACGATCAGTTGTTCGGGGGCAATAGCGACGACACCATCACCGGGCATGGCGGGACCGATGTCCTGTCGGGCGGGCTTGGGGCGGATGTGTTCATGTTCCGGTCCATTGCAGACCCGGTCAATGGGCCGGACGCGTTTGATCGCGACACCGACTGTCTGGTCGGGGTCGACAAACCGGGTCTGTCGTTGATTGACGCCAACAGCGAGGTCGCGGGAAATCAAGCCTTCCAGTTCGTTCAGTTCGGGTCAGGTGCGGGTACGCTGCGCGGCTTTGTCCAAAACGGCCAGACTTTTGTCGCGGCGCATGTCGATGGTGACAGCATCGCCGACATCGTGGTCGCGCTGGACGGGGTTCATTCGCTGACCTCGGCCGATTTCGTTTTCTGATCCGGTCGCGCCATGACAAACACCCCGGCCGCAAGGCCGGGGTGTCTTGCGTCTGCGCAAGGATCAGCCCTTGGCCACCTCACCGCCATAGCGCTTGCCGGCGTCCAGAAGGGCCGCTGTTCCGATGCGGTCATTCAATCCGCTGAAGTCCAGCATACGGTCGGCAAAGGGGATGTTTGACCCATGCTTTTGCAGGCTGGCATAGTAGTCTTCGGCCGCGCTGATCAGCGCCCGCACGATGCCGCCCGGAAAGATCACCAGATCAAACCCCATCTTTTCCAGATCTTGTGCGGAAGAGATGGGTGTTGCCCCGCCTTCCACCATGTTTGCCATCAACGGCGCGCGGCCCTTGAAGGTGGCAATGATCTTCGCCAGTTCATCGAGGCTGCGGGGGGCTTCGATGAACAGCGCGTCGGCACCGGCCTCCAGATACAAGCCTGCGCGGTCGACCGCGGCCTCAAAGCCTTCGACCGCGATGGCATCGGTGCGGGCGATGATCAGGGTGTCATCCCTCGCGCGGGCGTCGGCCATCGCGGCGATCTTGCCTGCCATTTCGGCGGCGGAAATCAGCGTCTTGTCCGACAGGTGGCCGCACCGTTTCGGAAAGCTCTGGTCTTCGACCTGCAGGGCATTGGCACCCGAGCGTTCATACACCCGCATCGTGCGCTGGGCATTCAGCGCATTGCCAAAGCCCGTGTCGGCATCCACGATCAACGGCAAGTCCGTCCGGTCACGTATCAACGCCAGCGTGTCGGCCATTTCGGTCATGGTGGTCAGCCCGATATCGGGGCGCCCCAGCTTGGTATAGGCGACGGCGGCACCAGACAGATACAACGCCTTGAATCCTGCGGCCTCGGCCAACGTGGCGGTCAGCCCGTCATAGATGCCGGGGGCCAGCAAAATACCGGGGGCAGCAAGGCGGGATTTAAGACTGGTCATGCAGCACCTTTCAACATGGTCACGGCCTCGGCACAGGTCACCTGTTCCGTCACCGAGGACAGGGATAGCAGCGTCGCGGCATGGACATCTTGCCGGAACGCGGCACAGCCGTCGGTCAAGATGATCGTGTGCAGGCCGCGCAAATGCGCATCCCGGATTGTCGATGCCACGCCGCCGTTGGTTACGATCCCGCCGACGATAAGGGTATCGATATCAAGATAGCGACAAATATACTCCAACCGGGTCTGATAGAACGCTGAGTAATTGACCTTTTCGATCATGTAGTCCCAGGGCTTCAGCTCATCAACCAGATCGTGGCCAAAGCTTCCGGGGGCAAAGTCGCCCTTGGCCAGGAAGGGCCGCAACTGTTTCAGATGCGGCGCGATCAACGGCTCGCCCCCCGGGCCGGGGACCAGTGTGAACTGCGCCGACACAAAGATCCCGCCTGCTTCACGGATCGCATCCACGACCGGCAGAATCCGTGCAGGCAAGGCGGTAATTTCAGCGGTGCCTTGACCTGCGCGGCCATAGGCGCCCTGCGGGTGCATGAAGTCGTTCGTCATGTCGATGGTCAGCAGCGCGGTGCGCTTGGGGGTCAGAGCGGTCATTGCGCTGCCTCTCGTTCCAGTATGATGTTACCGAACCGATCCACGGTGCCTTTCAACCCCGGCTCGATCAGCAAGGTGGTGTCGGGTTGCTCCAGCACGGCAGGCCCGGAAATCACCGTGCCGACAGGCAAGGCCAACCTGTCCAGAATCGCCGCATCGCACCAGTCGCCCCCGACGTGGACCTTGCGCGTCCCGCGCCGCGCGGTTTTCAGGTCGGCATCGGCCGCCGGGGCAAGCGTCGACAGGTCAAACTTGGGTCGAGTGCCGGTGACGGACGACCGCAGGTTCAGAACCCGTGTCACGCCACCAGGCAGCAACCGCCCATAGACGCGCAGATATGCGGCATCAAAGGCCGCACTGATCGCCGCGCGGCTGGGCGGCTGCACCCGGCCTTCTGTCACGGTGATCGGCAGCGGCACCGCGACGGTATGGGTCTGGCCTACATAGGCCATGTCCAGATCGAAGGCCCATGTCCGCGACACGAAATTGACGCCTGCGGCATCCAACAGGCGCAGGCCTTCGTCCAGATGACTTTGCATCAGGGCGGCCATCGCGTCCCCATCGACCGCGTCCGTCATCATGTTGACGGTCTGCACGAAGTCCTGCCGCATGTCCGCAATGACGCAGCCCATCGCAGAGGTCACACCGGGATAGCGCGGTATAATGGCGCGACCAAGGCCGACCTCGTCCAGCATGGCACCTGCGTGCAGCGCGCCGCCGCCGCCGAATGGCATGAAGGCGAATTGCTTGGGGTCAAAACCGCGTTCGATCGACACCAGCCGGATCGCCCCCGCCATGCGAGAGTTGGCCACCCGAATGATCGCCTCGGCTGCCTGTTCGGTGGAAAGGTTCAAGGGCGCGCCGACATGGGCGTCGATTGCGGCCCGCGCCGCAACGACATCCAGCCGCCCGCCGCCGATGGGGCGTTCGGGGTCGATGCGGCCCAGGACGATGTTGGCATCCGTGACGGTCGGGCGTGTATTGCCGCGCCCATAAGCCACTGGTCCGGGGTCGGACCCCGCGCTTTCGGGGCCGATGTTCAGCAAGCCACCCTTGTCCACCCAGGCAATCGACCCGCCGCCCGCGCCGATGGTGGCGATTTCGATCATCGGGGTCCGCACAACCATGCCGAAATCGATGCTGGTCTGCGCCGCCAGCGCTGCTTGCCCGTCCGCAATCAGGGACACGTCGAACGACGTGCCGCCCATGTCGCCGGTGATGATGTCGGGAAACCCTGCGGTCTGCGCGATGTATCCGGCCGCGATGACCCCCGCCGCCGGGCCCGACAACGCCGTGCGCACCGGCAGGCGACAGGCGGTGTCGACCGCCATCACGCCGCCGTTAGACTGCACGATCAGGAATTCGCCGCCAAATCCCCCCGATGTCAGCGCGGATTCCAGCCGGCCCAGATAGCCCGATACCTCTGGTTGCAAATAAGCGTTCAGGGCCGTGGTGGAAAACCGCTCGAACTCGCGGATTTCGGGCAGGATTTCCGAACTGGCCGACACGTGCGGGTTTGGCCACATGGCCCTCAGAGCCGCGACAGCCGCCTGTTCGTTGGAATTGTTGGCGTAGGAGTTGACGAACAACACCGCGACGGCCTTGCACCCGGCATCCAGCAATGCCTGACCCGCCGCGCGTACGCCGTCCAGATCGATAGTCGAGTGGATACTGCCGTCGGCCAACACGCGTTCGCGCACCTCCAACCGCAAATCGCGCGGTACAATCGGTTCAAAATCGCCGCGCAGGCCCCAAGTCCGGGGACGATCCCGGCGGCGCATTTCCAGCACGTCGCGGAAACCCTCGGTCGTGATGATGCCGATCCTGGCGCCCTTGCGTTCCAGCAACGCGTTGGTGCCTGCCGTGGTGCCATGTACCACGGTGGCCACGGTTCCAAGATCGGACACACGGGCGCCGATCCCGGCCAGAAATCCTGCCGACTGGTCCGGGCGCGACGTCGGCACCTTGGCAACCGAAGCGACCCCTGTCGTTTCGTCCAGCACAAAGATGTCGGTGAAGGTTCCGCCCACGTCGACGCCGATCATCACCCCGCGCGTCATGTCCGCACTCCCCGCCAAGCTGTGCCATAGGCGGTATCAGCCGCCCCTTCTGTCAGATATCCCAGCGAGACATCCCGTGATACTTGCGCAGGGTCCCGGGCCGCAGCCGGGCCATATCCACCGCCGCCAGGGGTTTCCAGCCTGACCCGTTCGCCCTTGGCGATGCGGATCCCGACGGCCTTTGATGTCATTTCAGGCTGTGCCCAGATGTCGCCTTGCTGATAAGAAAACCTGTTCAGCGCCGCCTCTGATCCGCCTGCAACGCCTTTGGGGGCATAGCGGCCGCGTTCGCCGAACAAGAATACATCTGCCGATTCTTCGAGCAATTCGATTTCGTAGATCGCACCCAGCCCACCGCGGTTGTGACCTGCGCCCGCACTGTCGGGACGCAGCGCCCATTGGCGGAACATCACCGGATAAGCCGCTTCCAGGATTTCGACCGGCGGGATCGTCGCCGTGGAAATCGGCGCGTTGCCGTGATTCAGACCGTCGCCCTCGGGCGACCCCCCATGCCCGCCGCCATAGAACGAAAACATCACCCAGCGCCGTCCATCCTTGCGGTGCCCGGCCAAGGACAGCGCATTGATGGTGCCATAAGCGTTCGCGACGACAAGTGTCGGCGCCGCCTGTGCCATCGCGGAAAAGATCACGTCGATCATCCGCAGGATGGTTTCGGTATAGCCCCCGGTGGGCGACGGGAATTCGGCCGCCAAAAGGCTTCGGTCCGGGATGATGATGGTCAGGGGACGCATCACACCGGCATTTGCGGGCAGGCCCGGAAAGATGTGCTTGATTGCGACATAGACGCACGCGATGGCGGTCCCGCGCGAAATATTGACTGGCCCCGCCGCCGGTCCCGCCGTGCCGGTAAAGTCCAGACTCAGGTGATCGCCCTTGATTTCCAGCGCGATCTTGATCGGCAAAGGGGTGTCGGTGATGCCATCGTTGTCCAGAAAGTCGGAAGCTTCCCAGCGCCCGTCGGGCAGGGCGGCGACCTCTGCCCGGATCAGCGTCTCGGCGCGGTCGCTTAGCGCGTCCAGCGCCTCGCGGACCGTATCGGCGCCATATTCCGCCAGCAGGGCATCCAGCCGCTTGACCCCAAGGTCCAGTGCGCCCAGCTGCCCGTTCAGGTCACCCATCGCGGATTGCGGCAGCCGGGTGTTGCGCAGAACGATGTCGATGATGTCCTGCTGCAAGGTGCCTGCCCGCGCCACCTTGACCGGGGGCAGCACGAACGCCTCTTGAAACACCTCGGTTGCGCGCGGGTTATAGTTTCCGGGTACAGCACCGCCGACGTCATGCCAGTGCCCGACCGACGCCAGATAGCAAAACAGCACCCCTTGATGGAAATAGGGCCGCACAAGCCGCATATCGGACAGGTGCGTGCCCCCGATATGGGCATCGTTGAACATATAGACGTCGCCATCGGTCAGATCACCGTCGCGCGCGGCCTTGTCGATCACCGCCTTGACCGCAAAAGCCATGACGCCGACAAAGATCGGCAAACCGGATTTGCCCTGGACCAAGGTGTCGCCGGTCTCCGCGTGATACAGGCCGTGCGAGGCATCATGCGCCTCGGCGATGATCGGGTTGAAGGCGGACCGGAACAGCGTCGCGTCCATCTCGTCGGCGATCTGTTCCATGCGCCCGGCCAGAACGGCCAAAGTGATCGGGTCAATTGTCATGCGCGTTGCACCTCGGCGATATCGTTCCAGACTTGTTGACGGACAATCAGCCCACCGGACATTTCAAACCGGTCAATGAACCGGATCCCCGCAAAAGGCGTGCCATCGGGCCATTCACCCGCCAGCGTCCCAAAGCAGTAGACGGCATTTCCTGACGTATCGAACCGCTCATAGGTCTTGCGCACAAAACGATAGCGCGGCGCGGCCCATTCGATCAGCTCGGTCAGCGTTTTCATCCGGCGATCACCGGGAAAGGTCATTTCGAATCCGGGCGCAAGTAACGCCTGCGCGCGGGGCAGGTCGCGTGCCTCCATCGCGGTCAGGAACGTGTGCACAACGGCAGCGGGATCGTCGCCATCGCCATGTACTTTCAGCGACACCTGTGAAGGCGCAAGACCGAATACAGAGGAAAGCGCAACGCGCATGCGGTGTTCCATATCCGTATCAATGTTTTGCGGGGATTCGAATGTGATCTTCGGCACGGCAGACTCCGGTTTGATTGTCTGCAATATAGGACAGCTTTCATGCGATAAAAAAGACAAATATTTTGGAAAGATCAAGACATTCTTCTTGCGCGACCTTCACCGCAAGGTACATTCCCGACAGCAATGACAGGAGGACATCTTGGCGCGGTCGGCAACAGGACAGCCCGAAAGCGGCAAGGCGCGGCGCGTGTATCTTATGCTGCGCGACGAAATACTGCGTGGGGATCATGTGCCGGGGGACGCCTTGCCGGGCGAACTGCGGTTGGCAGACACGTTCCGTGTTTCGCGCGTCACCGTGCGTCGTGCCCTGGAAATGCTGGAATTTGACGGCATGATCGACCGTCGTGCAGGCTCGGGCACCATAGTGCGCCCCCCGTTGCTGCCGCAGACCGGGATTGCCGCAGATTTCGCCAGTCTGATGCCGCAACTGGTGCAGATGGGCCAGCAGACCACCGCGCGTCTGGTCGAGTTTTCCTATGTGTCGCCGCCCGCCACAGTGGCCGAGGCGCTGCGCCACCCGATCGGCAAGGTACAACGTGCGGTGCGTGTGCGCCTGATCGAAGGCGTGCCGTTTTCGCACCTTACGACCCATGTCCCCGGCGACATTGCGCAGAATTTCTCGGAATCCGATCTGGCGTCGATCCCGTTGCTGCGCCTTCTGGAACGGTCCGGGGTCGAGGTGGACCGCGCGACCCAATCGATATCCGCGACCTTGGCGACGCCTGACGTGGCCGATGCGTTGCAGGTGGCCGAAGGGGCTGCGCTGATCGCCCTGACCCGGGTTGTCTACGATGTGGCGGGGCGCGGGGTGGAACATTTGTCGGCCCTTTACCGGCCTGACAGGTTCCGGCTGGATATGACGCTGAACCGGGTGGGCAACGATGGCGACCGCAAGTGGGCGCCTGTGCTGGTGGCATCGAAAGGACAAGGCGAATGACGGCTCGGGTGTTGTTTGACAAGCTGTGGGACGACCATGTCATATCGACCCGCGAGGATGGCGCGGCCTTGTTGTGGGTGGATCGGCACTATGTTCACGAAGGGTCCCACCACGGCTTTGCGCGGCTGGCGCAGCGGGGGCAGGCGCTGACCCAACCGGGGCTGACCTACGGCGTGGCCGATCACTATGTGCCGACACGCGGGCGCGATCTGCCGATCCCGGACGCCGATGTCGCCCGCATGGTGCGCACGCTGGACGACAACGCGCAGCGGCATGGGTTCCGCCTGTTTGGCCTGCATGATCCGGGGCAGGGCATTGTGCATGTGCTTGGCCCGGAACAGGGGCTGACGTTGCCCGGGATGCTGGTGGTGTGCGGCGACAGCCACACCTCGACCCACGGTGCCCTGGGGGCCTATGGTTTCGGCATCGGGGCAACCGAGGTGGCGCATGTGTTGGCCACCCAGACCGTTTGGCAAAAAAAACCCCGCCGGATGCGGATGGTCTTTTCGGGGCAGGCGGGGCCGGGCGTTGGCGCCAAAGACATGGCGCTGAACTGGATCGCGGCATTGGGCGCCGATGGCGCGCGCTGTCATGCGGTGGAATATACCGGAAGCGCGGTGCGTGCGTTGTCAGTCGAGGGCCGGCTGACCTTGTGCAACCTGTCGATCGAAGGCGGCGCGCGGTGTGGCATGGTCGCGCCCGATTCCGTCACGCTGGACTGGCTGAAGGGGCGCCCCTTTGCGCCGACCGACTGGAACCGCGCCGTGGACATCTGGTCGCAACTGGTCAGTGATCCGGGGGCCGAATTCGACCACGAGGTCACCTTTGACATGGCCACAATCGCGCCCATCGTCACCTGGGGCATCAGCCCAGAGGATGCGGCCCCGATCACAGCGACCATTCCCGACCCAGACCGCCTGTCAGACCCGTCGCGCGCGGCGCAGGTCAGGGCGGCGCTGGACTATATGGGGCTGACGGCCGGGCGTCCATTGGACAGCGTGACGGTGGATCAGGTGTTCATCGGGTCGTGCACCAATGCCCGGATCGAAGACTTGCGCGCCGCTGCCGCCGTGTTGGCGGGGCGTCGCGCACAGGTGCCGGGGATGGTTTCGCCGGGGTCGTCGCTGGTCAAGGCCCAGGCCGAGGCCGAGGGGCTGGACCGCATCTTCATCGACGCAGGGTTGGACTGGGTCGCATCCGGGTGTTCGATGTGCGTGGGCATGAACGGTGACCTTGTGGCGCCGGGCAAACGCTGTGCGTCCACAACCAACCGCAATTTCCGCGGGCGGCAGGGGCCGGGCGCGCGCACACATCTGATGTCGCCCGCGATGGTCGCGGCAGCGGCGGTGACCGGGCGGCTGACCGATGTGCGGCCCTTGTTGCAAGGAAGGATGGTCTGATGCGGGGATGGTCTGTCGAGGATGGGCTGGCGGTCGGATTGCCGCTGGAAAACGTCGACACCGATCAGCTGATCCCGGCGCGGTTCATGTCGGCACCCCGGTCGGCAGGCTATGGCGGATTCTTGCTGCATGACCTGCGCCAGACTGCCGGACCGGACTTTCCATTGAACCAGCCGCAGGCGGCGGGTGCATCGATCCTGATCGCACGGCGGAACTTTGGCGGCGGATCATCGCGCGAGGCGGCGGTCTATGCGCTGGTCGATGCCGGGTTCCGGGTGGTGATCGCGCCCAGCTTTGGCGACATCTTTGCCAGCAACTCGGTGAACAACGGGCTGCTTCCCGCCCGGGTGACCGAAGCCGCGACCGAACGGTTGCTGTCGGCCACGCCCTGCGCGCTGCGGGTGAATCTTGACACGCTGACCATCACCGGAGCGGGCGATCCTGTGGCGTTCGAGCTTGATCCGGTTTGGCGGACCAAGCTGATGAACGGCTGGGACGACATTGATTTGACGGCCTCTTACGCCGACCGCATCGCCGATTTTGCGGCCCGGCGCCGCGAAACCGCGCCTTGGGTCTGGCCGGATTCAGCCGGGGGTAAAGCCGCCGACCTTTGACCCGGCCTTGAAAGGCCCGGCAGGGGTGTCCGCCCAGACCTGATAGCGTGGCGATGGCCGGACCACCCCCGCGACCATCAGGTCATGCCAGATCGCGCAGGCATCCAGAAACGTGTTCACCCCGCGCGGCCAGATCACATAGGCCAGTGCCTCGACCATGCGGTCCTCGGGGATCGCCAGCGCATAGCACCGCGTCAGGTGGTGGGCGATGGCTGCGTGGTCCATGCGGATGGTCTGAACCGCCAGCATCGCCAGTTCTGCCACATCGGGCGCCACCGCATCCCCGCGCAACGCATCCAGACCCCGGACATAGCTGCCCGCAGGATCCAGCCCCGGCAAGAACCCCGACCAGTGCTGCTGGGCAAACTGCAGCACAGCGAAACCTTCGGCAAAGCCGGTCATTGCGGTCAGCGCCCGCGCCATCCCGGTGGTGCCGCCTGCGGCGCGAAACAGTTCCAGATGATGTGTGCCGATGCCTTCGCGCGCGGCGATCAGAATGCCAAGCCAGACGGTTTCCCGTTCCAGCGGGGCCAGATGGCGTTCGCGCACTGTCAGGGCCTGATACATCGCCACATAGGCGTCATGCAGGTCAGGTGCGGCGGCGGCCAGCGCACCGTGATGGGCCAACAAAAAGCCCCGCGATTGCCGAAGGTCGTTCAATCGTTTGCGCAGGGCGTCAACATCGGGAAGGGGCGGTGCGGGCTGCATCGCTTAGCCCTTTGGCCCGCGATGGCCGTCCTGCCCCGATAGCGCGGCCCAGGCCCGGAACCCGTCTGATGCCTGCACAGCGTCGGATGCGATAAGATTGCGCCAGACCTTTGCTGCCTCGACGAAATGCGGGACAGACCCGGGGAACATGGTGATCGACATCGCTTCGGCCAGATCCGCCTCGGGGACAGTGTCGGCATAGGCCGCGCGGATCTGCCAGTCCAGCCCCAGCCAGTCGGCGTTGCAGATCTGCACGGCGCAGGCTGCCAGATGCACCAGCCGCAGATCGGCCCCGCTGCCCGCCGCGCAAACAGCGGCAATCCAGCGGGCCTGAACGTCCAGCGTTGGCAGATGATCGCGCCAATGGTCATGCGTGAACCGATAGGCGCGGAACCCGCAGACCAGTGCGGTGACCGCCAGCACCGCCGCCAGTTCGGCATCCGTGCCACCTGCGTTGCGGAATTTGGGGATGTGATGGGTGGCAATTGCCTCATCGGTCGCGATCAGCACTGCCATCCAGACGAATTCCCGGTCGTGATGCGACAAGACCCGGTCGTCCAGCGCCAGCGCGGTATATGTGGCGTCATAGGCCTCCAGCAGTTTCGGCGCGGTCAGCGCCATCAACCCGTGATGCGGCAAAAGGTACCCGCGCTTGGCGCGCACGGCCTCCAGCGATTTGGCAAGGTCATCAGGCGAAGGCATGGGCGGGCTCCGATCGGGTACCAAGGATAAAGGATGCGGCGCGGGCCCCGATCATCATCGAGGGCGCGTGGGTGTTGCAGCCCGGCATGGTCGGCATGACCGACGCATCGGCCACGCGCAAGCCGTCGATGCCGTGGACCTGCAGGTGCTGGTCGACAACCGCCGCCGGGTCAATGCCCATGCGGCAGGTGCCGACGGGGTGGAACACGGTGTCGGCATTGGCCCTGATCCAGGTGTCAAGCTCTGCATCGGTCTGACGCGCGGATCCGGGATTGCGTTCGGGGCCGCGAAAGGGGGCAAAGGCGCTTTGGGCAAAGATATCGCGCAGATGGCGCACGCCGGCGCGCAGCACGCGCAGGTCATTGGGGTCGGACAGATAGTTTGGCTGGATGCGCGGGGCGTCCAGCGGATCGGCGGACCGCAAGGTGATCTGTCCGGTGCTGTCGGGGCGCAGTTGATAGACATTGGCAAAGTAGCCGTGCCCCGCGCCGGGTTTGCCTTTGCGAAACGGCACCCGCACGGCAGCGGTCGACAGGCCGGGCAGGAAATGCGATTGCAGGTCCGCCATCTCGCGGGTCGGGTCGGATCGCAGGAAGGCCCCGACCTCCAGCGGGAACCGCGCCGCTGGGCCGGTGCCCGCGACCAGCGCCTGCCCCAAGGCCATCGCGGCGCGGTCGGCGCGCAACAGGCCATGCAGCGTGATCGGCTGGGTGCAGTCGTGCTCTACCCGCACCAGCAGGTGATCGCGCAGGTTTTGACCCACACCCGGCAGATCCGCGGCCACCTTGATATCGTGATGGGCCAGCGTGTCAGCAGGGCCAATGCCCGACAGCATCAAGACCTGCGGCGTGTTCACGGTCCCGCACGACAGCACCACCTCTGCGGCGTGATGTTGGACCCTGTTGCGCCCTTGGGCCAATTCGACACCGATGGC
>JAUSPL010000210.1 GCA_030656535.1 Gemmobacter sp. | reverse complement strand
TGAAATGCTTGATCATTTCTTCCGCCGTATCGAAATCGGCAATCACCCCGTCGCGCATGGGCCGGATTGCCTCGATGCTGCCCGGGGTCCGGCCCAACATCAGTTTTGCGTCTTCGCCGACCGCCAGGACCTGCTTTTTCCCGTCCTTCACATGGTAGGCCACGACCGAGGGTTCATTCAGAACGATCCCCTTGCCCCGGACGTAAACCAGCGTATTTGCCGTGCCGAGGTCGATAGCCATGTCCGACGAGAAGAGGCCCGAGAAAACCGACATCTTGTGCTTATCCTGTCCAGTGAAAAACAATTATTGGCCCGCGACTCTGGTGCGAAGCGGGCACAGTCTTATAGGCGTCGCAGCCTGAATGGGAAAGGGCTGGGGCGGGTTTAGGGCGCAATTCCGCGTGTTGCAACCGCTGGCATCTGTTGGGCAGCTTGTGCCCGAAACAAGCGGCACAAAGTCAGATCACGGTTTTGCCAGAGCCTGGCAACAGGCGACGCGCCCGAATGAAAACCGCTAGGGGGGCGCACACCCCAGAATGGGATGCGCGCCGCCCAGATCAGACCTTGTCGTGATAGTGGACGGTCTTGACGTCATCGCCGGGCCCGGTCTTTGCCCGACGCACCACCAGACGGTTCAGCGCGTTGATATAGGCTTTGACACTGGCAACGATCGTGTCGGTATCTGCGGATTGGCCCGTGACGATACGCCCGTCTTCTTCCAGGCGCACCGATACGGTGGCCTGGGCGTCGGTGCCTTCGGTCACTGCATGTACCTGATAGAGCTGCAGGCTTGCCGTGTGCGGGAACAAGTGCTTGACGCAGTTGAACGCCGCATCCACCGGCCCGTCGCCCGTAGCGTCGGTCGCATGGTCCACGCCGTCAATCGACAGGGTCATTTCCGCCTCTTGCGGTCCATCGGTGCCGCAGATGACGCGCAGACGTTTCAGTTGCAGGAAATCGGTGTCGGTGTTGGCCGCGTGGTCGGCCATCAGCGCAACCAGATCGTCGTCGAACACCTCTTTCTTGCGGTCGGCCAACGCCTTGAACCGCACGAAGACGTCGTTCAGCTGGTTGCCAGACAGATCAAAGCCCAGTTCGGTCATCTTGGCCCGCAGCGCCGCGCGGCCGGAATGTTTGCCCATCGCGATATTCTTGGCGTACAGGCCGATGTCCTCGGGGCGCATGATCTCGAACGTCTGGACGTTCTTCAGCACGCCGTCCTGATGGATGCCCGATTCGTGCAAGAACGCGTTCTTGCCGACAATGGCCTTGTTGAACTGCACCGCAAAGCCTGACACTTGGCTGACCCGGCGCGACAGGTTCATGATGCGGCTGGTGTCGATCCCGGTCTGGAACGGCAGGATATCGTTGCGCACCCGCAGGGCCATCACGACCTCTTCCAGCGCGGCGTTGCCCGCACGTTCGCCCAGCCCGTTCATGGTGCATTCGATCTGCCGCGCACCAGCCTCGACCGCCGCCAGCGAATTGGCCGTCGCCATGCCCAGATCGTTGTGGCAGTGGGTGGCAAACACCACCTCGTCGGCTCCCGGCACCCGTTCCAGCAACATACGGATCAGGTCGGCGCTTTCGCGCGGGTAGGTATAGCCCACGGTATCGGGAATGTTGATCGTGGTGGCGCCCGCCTTGATCGCGATTTCCACGACCCGGCACAGATAGTCGTGCTCGGTCCGCGTTGCATCCATCGCAGACCACTGAACGTTATCAGTCAGATTGCGCGCGTGGGTTACGGTCTGGTGTATGCGGTCTGCCATTTCATCCATGGTCAGGTTCGGGATCGCACGGTGCAGCGGCGACGTTCCGATGAACGTATGGATCCGTGGCTGACGGGCGTGCTTCACGGCCTCCCAGCAGCGGTCGATATCGCCGATATTTGCCCGCGACAGGCCGCAGATTACCGAATTCTTCGCGTTTTTGGCGATCTCGGCCACGGCGGCGAAATCACCTTCTGATGCAATGGGAAAGCCTGCTTCGATCACATCGACGCCCATTTCATCCAGCAGGCCGGCAATTTCCAGCTTTTCTGAATGGCTCATGGTGGCGCCCGGCGACTGTTCGCCATCGCGCAGGGTGGTATCGAAAATCACGACACGGGGTTGCGTGCTTACTTCGGTCATTGGAGTTTTCCTTCTGGTCTTAGCTGATGTGCTGGGCGCTGTTCACCTCCGAGCGGTCGCGCCCAAGGGCACGCTCAGAGGCGGCTAAGAAGGAGAAGACCACAGGGGCGGCCACTGCCCGAAAAGGCACGCACGATCCCGGCGCTCGGCGCCCGGATACAAACTGCGATGTGCATTTCCTGTGTCATGCCTGCAACTATACTTACCGCCGCGTTTTTGAAAAGCCTGATTACGCGGTATTGCGTAAATTCTCTGCACAACGGTGCCTGGCGGGTCCCGGTGCCGGGCCTCGGCATGACTGCGTCCAAAAATGAATGCAGCCCCTACTCGACCCGTCAAAAACCCTGTAGACGAACTTTGTGTGGGTTGACGTTGCAGTCACCAAGACAGCCAAAGGTATCGCACGCGCCGTGACACGCTGTGTGCGGAAATGGCAGGCGGAGAGCAGCAGCGGGGCTAGCAGTGGATCGGTACGAAGCGGAAATCGCAGTTATCGGCGCAGGGGTGGTCGGTTTGGCCATCGCCTTGCGGTTGGCGCAAGAGGGGCGATCGGTCATCGTGATCGACCCAGCAGAGCCGGGATCAGGCGCATCTTATGGCAACGCGGGGACGATCGCCGATTATGCGGTGATGCCCGTGGGTTCCCCCGCCGTCTTGCGCAACCTGCCCTCATTGCTTTTGAACCGCAATTCGCCCCTTGCGATCCGTCAGGCTGCAATTGCGTCGCTGGCACCTTGGCTTTTGCGCTTTGCAGTCCAGTCCTTGCCCGCTGCCACTTTGCGCAATGCGGATGCCATCGCGCGGCTAACCGCAGATTCCTGCGCCATGTGGGAAGAGCTGGCTGTTGAGATCGGCGGAACGGCACTCTTGCAGCGGCGTGGCGCGCTGTATGTTTATGCCTCTGCATCGGCGTTCCGTGCGGCGGAGTCGGATATGGAGTTCCGCCGCGAAAAGGGTGTCACCGTCGATCTGGTCGATGCCGCAGGAGTCGCAGCGCTGGAACCTGGCCTGCCCCCTCGGGCGGGTGGGGCCTTTTTTCCGAATGCAGTGTCCATGTCCGACCCGGGGCGTATGGTGGGGTTGCTGGCCGAGGCAGCGTTTGCCGCAGGGGTCCGACATGTGCGGGCCCAAGCCGACGGATTTTCGCGCGGTGCGGCCAAGATCACCGTGACTGGCCCAAGGTTGCAGGTGTCCGTCCGCCGGGTGGTGATTGCTGCCGGGGCCCATTCACGCGACCTTGCACGGGCCGCAGGCGACCGGGTGCCGCTGGACACGGAACGTGGGTATCATCTGGAATGGGACATGCCCGTCGCACCCGTCACACGCCCGGTCTGTCCGACCGAGCGCGGGTTCTATCTATGTCCGATGGCGGGCAGGTTGCGGGTGGCTGGCACGGTCGAGCTGGGGGGCTTGACCTCCCCACCCTCGCCACATCGGCTAAAGCGGTTGGAGGACGGCGCGCGTGCGCTGTTTCCTGACTTGCCCGCGCCGGACCGGACATGGATGGGGTTCCGCCCCTCAATGCCGGATTCCGTGCCGGTGATCGGCCCGTCACGCGCGGGCCCGGATGTCTATCATGCCTATGGTCACGGCCATATCGGGCTGACGTTGGCACCTGTCACGGCGCGGATCATCGCAGACATGATCGCCGGACGCAAACCCGACCGTGATGTGTCGGCTGCTCTGCCCTCGCGGTTTTGATCCGGCAATATTCGCACATACACCGCATTTATGCCGGGTTTCGTTGACAGAACCCCGGCATTGTTTCACTCCGGTGGAAACTCCGCCGGGGCGAACAGGGTAGGGACGACACGATGAAGATTGCGATGATCGGCACAGGCTATGTCGGGCTTGTCTCTGGGGTGTGCTTTTCCGACTTTGGCCACGAAGTGATCTGCGTCGACAAGGATCCGGGCAAGATTGACCGCCTGCGTGCGGGCGAAGTGCCCATCTATGAACCCGGTCTGGACGCGCTTATGGCCAAGAACGTCGCAGCCGGGCGCCTGACCTTCACGCTGGACCTCAAGACGGCGGTCGCCGGGGCAGACGCCGTTTTCATCGCAGTTGGCACACCGACCCGGCGCGGCGACGGGCACGCAGACCTGACCTATGTCATGACTGCGGCAGAAGAAATCGCCCATGCGCTGACGGACTACGCCGTTGTGGTGACAAAATCCACCGTGCCCGTCGGGACAAACCGTCAGGTGCGACAAGTGATTCGAAAGGCCCGCCCGGATGCTGACTTTGACGTCGCCTCCAACCCCGAATTCTTGCGCGAGGGCGCCGCGATCGACGATTTCATGCGGCCCGACCGTGTCGTGGTCGGCGTGCAGACCGACCGTGCCAAAGAGGTGATGGGTGACATCTATCGCCCCTTGTTTCTACGCGATTTCCCCGTGGTCTATACCGATCTCGAATCCGCCGAGATGATCAAATATGCCGCGAACGCCTTTCTGGCCACCAAGATCACCTTCATCAACGAAATCGCCGCCCTGTGCGAAAAGGTTGGCGCGGATGTAAAGTCGGTGGCGCACGGGAT
>JAUSPL010000179.1 GCA_030656535.1 Gemmobacter sp. | reverse complement strand
GCCATGCAAGCCGCGCCGGGGCGGGATTATCGTCGCATCCTTGCAATCGCACTGGTCTTGCGTTGCCTGCCCGGCTAGAACCCGGGCATCCACTGGAGGCACCGATGAGCGACATGATCCGTCCACAACCCGGCATTATGGAGATCGACCTGTATCAAGGCGGTCAAAGCCATGTCGCCGGCGTTGCAAATATTGTGAAGCTGTCGTCGAACGAGAACCCTTACGGTGCCTCGGACAAGGCCCGAGAGGCCTATCTGCGGTCTGTTCACAGTCTGCACCGCTATCCGTCCACCGACCATGCCTCGTTGCGCGGGGCCATCGCCGAGGTGCATGGACTGGACGCAAGCCGGATCATCTGCGGCGTCGGATCGGACGAGATCATCACCTTTTTGTGCCAGGCCTATGCCGGGCCGGGAGATGAGGTGCTGCACACGGAACACGGGTTCCTGATGTACCGCATTTCCGCGCTTGCCGCAGGCGCCACGCCCGTGTCGGTCCCTGAACGGGAACGCACCACGGATGTCGATGCGCTTTTGGCCGCGTGCACCGAGCGCACCAAACTGGTGTTTCTGGCCAACCCCAACAACCCGACCGGCACCATGATCGGCCAGGGCGAGATCGCACGCCTCGCGGCCGGATTGCCGCCACAGGCGCTGTTGGTACTGGACGGCGCCTATGCCGAATATGTCGGCGGCTTTGATGGCGGGGCGACCCTTGTCGATCAGCGGACCAATGTTTTCATGACGCGGACGTTCTCCAAGATCTACGGGTTGGGCGGGTTGCGCATCGGCTGGGGTTACGGCAGCCGTGACGTGATCGACGTTCTGAACCGCGTGCGGGGGCCATTCAATCTGGCCACCGCTGCGCTGGAGGCTGCAGAGGCTGCGGTGCGTGACCGGGACTTTGTCAACAAATGCAGGTCCGAAAACGCCCGCCTTCGGGCCTGGCTGGCCGAAACGCTGGCGGAATTCGGGGTGCCGTCGGACACCTCGACCGCGAATTTCATTCTGGCGCGCTTTGCCGACGCTGCCGAGGCGCAAGCCTGCGACGAGTTCCTGAAACAGCAGGGGCTTATCGTGCGGCAGGTCGGAGCCTACGGGCTGCCGCATTGTCTGCGGATCACGGTCGGGGACGAAAGTTCGACCCGCCGGGTGGCGCACGCGATCGGCCAGTTCAAGGGCGCAAGATAAGGGGGCGCAAGTGGCGCAGATTTACAACCGCGTCGCCCTTATCGGATTGGGGCTGATCGCGTCATCCATGGCGCATGCCATGAAGGCAGACGGGCTGGCGGGTCATATCGCGGGCCATGCGAAGACGCCCGAAACCCGCGAAACCGCATTGTCGATCGGATTTTGCGACACGGTGCATGCCACGTCTGCCGAGGCCGTCGTGGGTGCTGATCTGGTGGTCTTGTGCGTGCCCGTGGGCGCAATGGGTGAGGTCGCGGCAGAGATCGGCCCCTACCTGATGCCGGGGGCTACGGTGACGGATGTGGGGTCGGTCAAGCAGTCGGTGATCGACGCCGTCGCACCGCATCTGCCGCCAGATGTGCATTTCATCCCCGGCCATCCCATTGCGGGGACGGAACATTCCGGGCCGCGCTCGGGCTTTGCCGGTCTGTTTCGCAACCGCTGGTGGTTGCTGACCCCTGTGCCCGGTGCTGACCTCGTGGCCACTGCACGATTGCGCGCCTTGTGCGAAGCGATGGGGGCGAATGTCGATGAAATGGACGCACCGCATCATGATCTGGTGTTGGCCGTGACATCGCATACACCGCACCTGATTGCCTATACCATGGTCGGCGTGGCGGATGATCTGCGCCGCGTCACCGACAGCGAAGTCATCAAGTATTCTGCCGCCGGGTTCCGAGACTTTACCCGTATTGCGGCCTCTGACCCGACGATGTGGCGCGATGTGTTCTTGCACAACAAGGACGCCACGCTTGATATCCTTGGTCGCTTTACCGAGGAACTGTTCGCCCTTCAGCGCGCGATCCGGTTGGGGGACGGGGCCCATCTTCACGCGTACTTTACGCGCACGCGGGCCATTCGTCGTGGTATCATCGAGGCTGGCCAGGATACGGCTGCCCCGGATTTCGGGCGCGCGGTCAACAGCGCCGCGCCCGACGGGGCGAAACCGCGTCAATAGCTTGGCCCAGCCGGAGGAAGATATTTGACGGCTTTCATGATACGCAGTCTTGCGGTGCTGGTGCTGTTGACGGGCTTGGCCGAAGGTCGCGCACCACAGGAATCCCCGCGTCCGATGGCCCGGCCAGTGCAGGCCGCAGCGGCAATGCCCGATCTGGTCGCTGTGCCGCAAGATGTGGCGCAGCCCGGTCTGACGCCCCAGGAAATCCCCGACTTGTCTTTGATCCACCCGCGTTTGCGGCCCGGTATTCCAGAGCAGTTTCCCGCCCCTGTGCCCGATCAGGCGGCTCCGGACCCGAGCATGCCGCGACCGGGGCTTGGGCTTGTGCGGCCCCGGGTCCGGCCGGTTGTCATGGTGTCACCCGAACCAGCGCTGCAACCGACCGCCAGGGGCGTGCCGCAAACCGCCG
>JAUSPL010000176.1 GCA_030656535.1 Gemmobacter sp. | reverse complement strand
CAGCGCGATCTCGCCCCGATTGGCGATCAGGATCTTCTCGAACATCAGGGCCTCACTCTATGATCATCAAGGGGGCGCCGTATTCGACCGGGCTGCCATCCTCGATCACTATACGCTTGACCGTTCCGGCGCGCGGCGCAGGAATGTGGTTCATGGTTTTCATCGCCTCGATGATCAGAACGGTCTGACCTTCGGCAACCTGCGAACCAACGGTCACGAACGGTGTCGCGCCGGGTTCTGCGGCAAGATAGACGGTGCCCACCATTGGTGACGTGACCGCACCGGGATGCTGCGCGGGGTCAGATACGCCAGGGGCTGCGGGCAATACAGCCTGGGCGACCTGCGCGGGCGCTGCGGCATAGGCCATCTGCGGCGCAGCGACCATCGTGGCCTGCTTGACCACCCGGACCTCTAGGCTGTCATCTTCGCCGTATTCGCGCTTGACCGCGAGCTCGGTCAGTTCGTTCTTGTTCAGCAGTTCTGCAAGGGCCTGAATAAAGGCCACGTCTGCTTCGTGGTTATGTTTTGTCATGCCGTCCTCGATCGGTTCCTGGCGCCCGTCTTGTTGCGGGTCGGCCCGGGGATGCCCCCGGGAAGATGCCCCCGGACACCCCGGGATTGGCTGCTTATACGTCAGCACATCCGGCCTGAAAAGCACCAGTTATGCGACTTGTTCTGATGGGCATGGCTGATTTCAAGGCAGTTCGCCTGAATCCAACCCAAAGCGCCCGTGTTCCAGCGTCGCAGAAAATTTACCGTTTGATAAAAAATCAGAGCTGTGGCAGCTTTTTGATAATCAAGACCGGGCAATCAAACCCGCAGCACCATCAACACCGGAGGCCACTTTGTCCAACAGCCAGCTTACGCCCGGAATCGTGCCGGGTCGTCTGCCCGCCGACACCCTTGCCTGCAACTTTGCCGATGCTTTGGCGCCACTGGATGCCCACGAAGCGGCGGTTGCGGCGGACAGATGTTATTTCTGCCATGATGCCCCATGCATCACCGCCTGCCCCACGGCGATCGACATCCCCCTGTTCATCCGCCAGATCGCGACCGGAACACCTGACGCTGCGGCCCGGACCATCTGGGACCAGAACATCCTGGGTGGGATGTGCGCGCGGGTTTGCCCCACCGAAACCCTGTGCGAACAGGCCTGCGTGCGCGAAGCCGCAGAATCCAAGCCGGTCGAGATCGGTCGCTTGCAACGGTTTGCGACCGATCTCGCGATGAAAAAGGGCCATCCTTACCGCCGCGCCGCGCCCACCGCGAAAAAGGTCGCCGTAGTCGGCTCGGGGCCCAGCGGGCTTGCCTGCGCGCACCGGCTTGCGATGAAGGGCCACGAGGTGGTGGTTTACGAACGGCGCGCCAAACCCGGTGGACTGAACGAATATGGCATCGCTGCCTACAAGGCGACCAACGGATTTGCCCAAGCCGAGGTGGATTGGTTGCTGCAGATCGGCGGGATCACGATCCGCAACGGGCAGGAACTGGGCCGCGATGTGACGCTTGACAGCCTGCGTGCCGCCTATGACGCGGTTTATCTGGGCATTGGCCTGGGCGGCGTGAATGCCCTGCGTGTGCCCGGCGAGGATCTGCCAGGTGTGCGCGATGCTGTCGACTTCATCGCGGATCTGCGCCAGGCAGACCTGTCCACTCTGCCGGTCGGGCGCAACGTGGTGGTGATCGGCGGCGGTATGACGGCGGTTGATGCAGCCGTTCAGTCCAAGCTGATGGGTGCGGAAAACGTCACCATGGTTTACCGCCGGGGCCGCGATCGGATGAGCGCAAGTGGGTATGAACAAGATCATGCCGCGCAAGCCGGGGTAAAGCTGGTATTCAACGCAACCCCCCTGCGCATCCTGGGCAAGGACCGCGCCGAGGCGGTCGAATTCGCCTATACCCTGGACGGCCCCGACGGTCTGCAACAAGGTGGCGAACGGTTTTCCCTTGCCGCCGATCAGGTGTTCAAGGCCATCGGGCAATCGCTGGCTGGGGTACCCCCCGGAACGACGCTGCATGCGGGCAAGATCGCCAGCCTTCCCGCCCGCGTCTGGGCCGGCGGCGACTGCACCGGCGGCGGTGAGGACCTGACGGTGACCGCTGTCGCACAAGGGCGCGACGCGGCCGAGGCCATTCACGCGACATTGACCGCTTAGGGTGTGCCTTCGGGCGCATCTTTCCTTTTGCAGCGATGCGTGCAGCGCGCGCACCCTACCGGCACCCTTTTAACGGGAGACAGCATATGGCCAATCTCACGACAGACTTCATCGGCATCAAATCACCCAATCCGTTCTGGCTTGCGTCAGCCCCCCCGACGGACAAGGAATACAACGTCCGCCGCGCGTTTGAGGCGGGGTGGGGCGGCGTGGTCTGGAAAACCCTGGGGTCAGAGGGTCCGCCCGTCGTCAACGTCAACGGCCCGCGCTATGGCGCGATCTGGGGTGCGGACCGCCGGTTGCTGGGGCTAAACAACATCGAACTGATCACCGACCGCCCACTGGAGGTGAACCTGCGCGAAATCAAGCAGGTCAAGCGCGACTGGAAAGACCGCGCGCTGATCATCAGCCTGATGGTGCCCTGTGACGAAGATTCCTGGCGCGACATCCTGCACCGGATCGAAGACACCGAAGCCGACGGCGTAGAGCTCAACTTTGGCTGCCCGCATGGCATGGC